>DATKAO010000018.1 GCA_035498015.1 Myxococcota bacterium | reverse complement strand
CCAGCAGCCACAGGTGCTCGCCCGCGCCCTCCGGCTCGTAGGCCGGGAGCTCGGTGACTCGGAAGTATTCCGCGCCGGGCAGGAGCCGCATCGCCCCGACGGTAGCGCGTTAAAGGGAAGGGGCCTGGACCATCCGGGGGGAGTCCAGGCCCCAAGGCACCCGCCGCGTAGGGTTGCGGGCAGGCTGGGCGGCGGTGCGACGAACGGCATCGGGGAGCGAAACCGTTCTGTGTCGGGAGTATAAGAGAGTCGCCCGGGCCTGGAACGGGGTTACGCGTTTCTCCGCCGAATGGGCACGGTCGCTCACGAAGGCGTGTGCGGTCCTTCGCCGACCGCCGGCATCTGCGCTCCTTTGAGGCGCATGCGCATCAGTGTCTCGACCAGGTCCTGCTGCGCGGCGGAGAACTTGGGGTCGAGGCTGATGGCCCGTTGGAAGCGCGGGATCGCCCCCGGCAGGTCGCCGGCCAGGACCTGCGCCTCCCCCAGGTGAACCAGCACGCGGGCCAGCACGGTGCGCGCGGTCGAGTTTCCGGGATCCAGCTCGAGAGCCCGCTCGAGCTCGGGCTCCGCCTCCTGCCAGCGCTGCAGCTTGGCCAGGGTCAGGCCCAGGTTGCCCCGCTGAGCGCCGTCGATCGGGTTGGCCTCGACCGCCTGCCGGTACTCCACGGCAGCCTTCTCGAGGTCACCCATCATGAAGTGCGCGCGCGCCAGGTTGGCCCAGTTCTCGGCCGCGCTCGGGCGCAGGTCGGCGGCGCGCTGCAGGTGCGGCAGCGCGTCCGCGAGCCGCTGCTCGCGCGCGAGCTCGAGCCCGATCGTGGTCTCGATGCGGTCACGCAGCCGGTGCTCGGGATAGATTTCGAGCACCTGTGACCAGAGCGTGATCGTCGAGCGATACAGCTCCAGCCGCGCAGCGCTCGTCACGGCGAGCGCGAGTGCGGCGGCGGCGGTGAGGGCCGCGAACGCGCCACGCGGAACGCGCGCGCGCAGGAGTGAGTGGCCGGCCAGCACGGCAGCCACCACGATCGCCGCGAGCGGGAGATACATGCGGCGCTCGGCGGCGAGCTCCGAGACGATCGGCACGACGCTCGAGGTGGGCGCAAGGATCCCGAACAGCCACGCGCCCAGGAATCCGAGCTGCGGCCGCCGCACGCATGCCCAGACGCTGGCCGCGACCAGCGGGGCGACCACGCAGAGCGCCGGCCACACGTCCGAAAGACCGGTCGCCACGGGCCAGTCGTGCGCGATCACCAGTGGCGCGGGCCAGAGCGCAAGGCGGAGATACCAGGCCACGACACCGATCTGCGTCAGCGCGTAGCTCGCGGCGGAGATCGGCAGCCCGAAACCCACGGTCGCGTCGCGCGGACCCATGGCGAGCAGCGCCCCCAGCGCCAGCCAGCTCGCGAACGCCCCCAGGTGCACCGCGCGGTGCCGGCGCAGCGCCTGCGCGAAGCTGCCGGAGGCGAACGCACGGTCGTAGAGCAAGAGCAGCGGCGGCGCGGCGACCATGGTCTCCTTCGCGCCCACGCCCAGCCAGACCGCGGCCAGCGCGAGCGCGAACCAGGCCACTGGCGACTCAGCGGCGCGCTCGCGCTCGAAGCCGCGCACGGCGGCGTAGTGACTCCCGAGGAGCGCCAGCGCCACGAGCAGCTCCGTCCGCTGAGTCACGTAGGCCACCGACTCGGTCACGAGCGGATGGACGGTCCACAACAGCGCGCTCGCGAACGCGAGGCCGCGCGCCGAGCCGGCGAGTCCGGCGCGCTCGGTGACTCGCTCGAGGCTGCGTCGCACCAGGCCGAACAGCAGCAGCGCGCACGCGGCGTGCAGCGCCACGTTCAGCGCGCGCCAGCCCCGCGGATCGAGCCCGAACGCGGCGTAGCTGACGGCGAAAGACAGGCTGGCGAGCGGACGCCCGGCGACGCTCGACTGCGCAGGAGAGCCGAGCGCGCGCGAGAGCGGCCACAGCGCCCGGACGTTCTGGTTCTCGACGATCGAGGGCAGGTCATCGAACACGAACGGCGCGGACAGGCTGCGCGCGTACAGCACGGCGGCGCACGCCACCAGCACGAGGCCGGGCGCGAGCCGAGTGAGTCGCTGCGCGAGCGACGCGGTCATTTGCCCGTTGCGGCGGCCGCCGAGGCCGCCTCCCCGACCCTGCGGTCCAGGAGCTCGGCGACGGACTGCAGCGAAGCGACGAGCGCCGCCTTGTCGGGCGGGGTCGCCACCAGCTGCCGGCCCAGGTCCTGGACCTGTGGCTCGCCGGGGAGCTGCTCCCGAAGCGCGCGCTCGAAGTCGCCGACGGCCGCGAGCCGGCGCTTGTCGGCCCAGGCGGGGTCTTCGGGCGTGAGCGCCTTCGCGAGCGCCTTCGCCTGATCGCGCAGCGTCGTCAGATAGCGGCGCCGCTCGTTCGCGCGCACCTCGAGGTCATTGACTCCCGACACGGCGTTCGCGAGCGGCTGCTGGCGCGCGTCGATGGCCGCTCTCAGCTCCGTGTTCCGGTCCACCTCGTGCTGCAGGGCGCCACGCAGGCGCTCGAGCTCCGCGCGCTGCGCGGCGATCCCGGCCTCGTCGGCATCCGCGCGCGCAAGCGCCGCGTCTCGCGACGTCTCGGCCTCGCCGGCCTCCTTCTTGGCCGTCTCGAGCTGCTCGGCGGGCACGCGCTCCTTCTTCAGCTTCGCGATCTCTTCGCGCAGCGGAGTGACCTTGTCCTCGCCGCAGCCGAGCAGCAGCAGCGCGAGCACGAGCGCGCCGGCGCGGCGAGTCACGGCTTCTTGGCCCCGACGTCGGGCGGACCGGTGCGCGCGAGATAGCTCTCCAGCTCCTGCTGGCGCGCGTGCAGCTTCTTGCTCTGCGCGTCCAGGCCGGCGACCTGCTCCTCGACCTGCGCATTGACTTGCTTGGCGTCGGCAAGCGCCTTGCGCATCTGCTCGATGGCGGGCTCGATCTGCGCTCGGTCCGCGGCGGCGCGCGCGCTGCGCTGAGCCGCGGCCTTCTGGGTCTTGAGCGCGCTTCCTTTGCGCTCGACCTCGCGCCAGTAGTCGTCCTTCGGGACCGTGCTCTCCAAAAGCTTCGCGCGCTCGGCTTCGAGCGGGGCCGGGTCCTCGGGCTTGCACGAGAGCGAGCTCGCGAGAGTCAGCGCGAACGCGAGTGTGACTGCCAGCGTTCGCACGGGAGTCAGAACTTGACCAAGAGGTCGACCAGGATGCGATCCCGGTCGAGGACCTGGCGGCGGAAGTTGCCGAGCGCGGAAGGTGGGGTGCCTCCCCAGAAGGCGGTGTCACAGAGCTGGCTCGCTCCCGAGCCTTCGAAAGCGCCGCAGTTCTTGCTGCGCTCGGTGGACGAGAGATAGCTGCCGCGCAGCGACACCCAGCGGTTGATCGCCTGCTCCAGGCTGAGCCCCCAGCCGCGCGCGTTCGTGTAGCCGTCGAAGAAGTCGGAGTCGGTGAACACCGCCATCGTCCCGTTCCTCGGCATCGACGCCCACATGAAGGTGAGCTTGGTATTGGTGGGCGCGAGGAGGTCGAAGCCGGTGTCGTAGCCGTAGTTCTCGCTCGACACCTCGAACATGTGCGTGAGCTGGAACCACGGCGTGAGCGACCAGCCTTCCCAGGGCGTGAACTTCATGAACATGTCGTAGACGATCTCGCGCATCTCACCCCGCGAGCGGCCGTCGGTGAGCGCCGGCGTGAAGATCGCGAGCAGCGGGTTGTTCTTGATCGACGCGCCGCCGTTTCCGAGATCCTCGCTCGCGGCGGCAAACCGCATGTTCACGTCCTTCACGTCGTAGTAGGACACGCGCGCACCTGCGCGCAGCCAGGGAGTCACGTCGCCCGAGAAATCGACCTGTGCCGCGTACATGAACGGGTCCTTCTCGTCCACGTCGGGCGGGAAGGTCGAGCTGCCGTCGGTGGCGGGCAGCGGACCCGGGATGGTCGCGTTCGGGACCTCGTCGACCTGGAAGTACGACCCGCGCACGTGCACCCACATTCGCTCGCCGAAGAAGCTGTGGCCGTACTGGATCAGCCCGCCCTCGGGGCTGATGTCGTGGTCCCAGACCATGATGTCGCCGGAGAAGTCACGCGACCAGAAAGCGTTCTCCATCTTGCCGACCTGGAAGGAGAGGCCGTCGACGAGGTGCGGCGCCCACTGGATGTAGATCCGGTCGACCGCAATGCCCTTCGGCGCGAAGTAGTCACCCGCCGTCACCCACGCGGACCGGGGGTCCGTGTTGAAGCGGCGCGAGAAGTTGACGCCGAGCGTGTTCTGGCTGCTCGCGTCGACGCCGAAGGCGCTGGCCTGGGCCGTGGCGATCCGGAAGCCGACCAGGAAATCGTCGCCGAGCTTGCGCTCGGCGCCGAGCCGCAGCCGGAAGCGGAAGCGGTCGCGCTTCGCGCTCGCGGTCCCGTCGGTGAGATTCACCGGGTCCTGGCTCGAGAAGAGCGGCTTGTTCAGCTTGATCTTGCCGCCGCGGTCGACTTCGTCGAAGCGCACGCCGGCGTCACCGCCGAAGGTCCAGTCGCGCAGCCAGGCGGGCAGCGCCGAGGCCTCCTTCTGCTCCATCTCGTACAGGGCCTGGCGTTTGTAGAGATCCTCGTACTCGGCCTCGGTGATGATGCCCTTCTCGCGCATCGCATCGAGCATGCCGGCCGCGGCGTCGGAGGGCTTCGGAGGCTGCGCATCGTCGGCGAAGGCGATGCCTGTGACACAGTACAGTGTCACAACGGCGGCCAAAGAGAGGCATCGGGCGGCGCGGTGGTGCATGGGTCCTCCGAGATCAGAAGCCGCCCGTCAGGCGGAAATGGAGCCGGACGTTGCCGGCCGTCGTATTGGGGGTGGTGTCGAGCGGGTCGGCGAGATAAAGCTGACCCGTGAACCAGCGTGTGACCGCGAGCTGCAGCCCCAGACCGACCGAGGACATGCACTGACCCGACTTCTCGCCTTCGCCGGGATCGAGGTTGTGCATGCAGGCGTGGTCCCAGAACGCCGAGGGCCGCAGGTCGAACGGATAGCCGGCCGCGCCGATCGGGAACGAGTAACGGCGCGTCCAGAGCTCGATGTTGAAAGCCCAGGCGGAGTCGCCGAAGATCTCGCTCTGCAGGTAGCCGCGCACGCTGCTCACGCCGCCCGCGGCGTACTGCTCGGTGGGAATCAGCGGCTGACTCGCGAGCTGGCCGTTGACGTGCACGCTGAGCGCCCAGTCGTCGAACAAGCCGATCGCTTCGGGAGGGATGCCCGTGTGCGGCCATAGCGGACCGAGCGCCGACTGACTCAGGTTGGCCAGCCAGCTCTCGCCGTCGGCCATCGAGAGCCGGTGCCGCCAGTCGGCGGTCCACACCATGACGTGGTAGTTGCCATCCACGTTGTTCGCGGAGCGATTCGCGCGGAAGTCGTCGCTGCTGCCGCCCGAGACGAGCCCTGCGTAGTTCCAGTGATCGCCGACCGACGCGGCCAGGAAGTCGTCGCGGCCGGTGTAGCTCGTCCACAGGTTGAGCAGGAACGGGAGGTAGCGGATCGGGGTCTTGATCTCGGCGCCCGACTGGTTCGGGTCGTTCGAGTCCTGCCGCAGCGTGCTGTGGATGTCCTTGTAGTCGACGCCCGCGGTGATTCCGGCGCGTACCGGCTTCTCCCAGACCGAGAAATCCGGCGCCGCGACGTTGTAGCGCAGGCCGAAGCTCTGCCCGTTGCCGAGGCTGCCCAGACCCGGGACCAGCGGCACGTTGCTGAACGTGTCCGAGTAGGCCCAGTAACCCATGAGCTGCTCGTTCGGGTTCCAGGGCATCGGCGCGCTGTAGTTGGCGGTGCCGATCAGCACCGCGCTGGAGTCGGTGGGAGACGTGATGTAGGTGAGACCCAGCGCGTGGTCGAGGTCCCAGAGGTTGTTGTAGTTGAAGTTCGTCTCGAGGCGGGAGTGAGGCGATCCCGGGGTGCGGTCGTTGTCGAGATTCACCGAGGCGTGCACGGGCGCCTGGTCGTCGACGATCAGCTTCACGTCGACGATCCCCGGCTGCTTGCCCGCGGTCAGCACCGGCCGGATGATGCGATCGGCGCTCGTGTTGGCCGCGGTCAGGTCCTGGCGCAGGTCCGACTCGCGCAGGATCGCGCCGGACTGGATGTGAGGAGTCAGCGCACGGACGCGTGCGTCGGAGATCCAGCGCTGGCCTTCGTTCTCGACCGTGACGTTGCCGATGCGCGCCTCGGCCACGTCGAGGCGCACGCTCCCGCTCTCGACGGTCTGCGGTGGCACGCCGACCGCCACCGCGATGAAGCCGTCGCTCGCGTAGCGCTGCTGCAGCGCGTCGCGCGCTTGCTCGATCGTGTCGAAGGTCGCCTTGGGAGTCACGTAGGGCGCGAGCGTCTTGTCGACCTCGTCCCTGGGCAGAAGAGTGTTTCCGACGATCTCGAAGCGGCGGATCGCGAAGACCGGGCCGTTCGGAGCCTTGACCTCGGGCGCAGCTCGCGCCACGGGTCGCGCCGGCACCGGGATCTCGTCCATCGTCCACTTGCGCGTGCGGTACAGACGCTCACCCGAGGCGAACGTCGACGCACCGGCGTCGTCGGCGCTCGCCGTCCGGGCGAGCGCGAACGACACCACGACAAATAGAACTGCAATGAGCTCCCGGCCCCGCATCCCCAGGCAACCTAGCACCTGCTCTGTAGCGCTCTCGTGAAGGAGATCTCTCGGTTCTGTGAAGGTTGCGTGTGAGTCTCTCCGCGTTCGCGAAGGAACCGTGAGATTCAAAAGCGAAGGGGGCCTGGATCCGCAATCGGATCCAGGCCCCCGAAGTGCCCAGGCTCTCTTTAGAGCCTGTGTGTCTCAGACATCACGGAGCGACACCGGGAATGGTGCCGGGCGGGTTGATCGACCCGGGGCACGCATCGGCCGCGGGGAACGCCGGCGAGACGAACTGAGTGACGCTCGCGCCGTCGGTTGCGGTCTTGTTGTAGTTCAGGCCGTTCGAGGGCAGATATGACTCGTTGGTCACGAAGATCTGCGCCACCTTCATCGCGAAGCGGTGACCCGTCTTGGGATCCGTGGCGATGCCACCCAGGCGACCGCCGGTGCCGCCCGCGAGCGGGCCCCAGTACCGGTAGAGGCCGCAGCGAGTGAGCAGCTTCAGGTCGTTCGTGTCCGGGTCCACGCCGTCGACGGGAACCCCATAGAAGAGGGGATTGGCGGGATCCGTATTGATGAACCCGTCGACGTAGCCGACTGCGCCCAGGTTGGTGCTCACGCACGTCTTCACGTCGTTCGTTCCACCGTTCTCGATCAGAGTCTTGCGGAACGGCGTGTTCGCCGGCGCGGTGATCGAGCCCAGCCGCTGAGCGCAGGTGTTCGTGATGCCCACCGTGCTGCCCTGGCCCTGGTTGGCATCGCCCTTGGTATTCGCGTCCCACGTGTTGCGGAACACCTCTCGCGTGCCCGAGCCGAGCGCGCGGTAGCACACGTTCATGTCCGTTCCGGAGAGCGGCGGACCGGCCACGTGGTGAGTGCCCGAGTCAGCGCCGACCTGCTGCCAGCTGCAGGTGGTCTGCCCAGACCATGCGTTGAAGATGCCCTCGATCTGGGGCTTGGCGAGCTGCACCTTCTTGTTGTTGGTTCCGTTCGCGTGGACGTCCTTGCTCGCGACGATCTTGAAGATCTGCGCGCCGAACGTGTCCTGGTTCGCGAACGTGAGCGTGTTCAACGAGGCCTGGATGAAGTCCGTCGGCGGAAGATCCGCGAAACCCGTGTCGCAGGACATGGTGAGGTTGGTGGTCTCGTTGGCAGCGTTGAGCTGACCGAGCTTGGTGATCACGCCCGGTGCCGCAGCGCCGACGCGATCGTTCAGGATCTGCTTGTCGCCGGGAGCCTTGTCGACGTTGATGATGCAGAACTCCTGAGTCAGTCGCGCGGGATAGGCCGTGTCGGGCTCGGCGACGCTCCCGGGGAACGTGAACGCGTAGCCGTTCGCGGCGCCGTCCGACTTGCGGAGCTTCGTGTCACACGCGGTCATCGCCGGCGCGGTGTCGTTGGGGTCGCCGGTCGCTCCCGGGAGGCCGTTGTTGGTGCCGGGGCCGGGCTGTCCGAAGGTGTTCACGCCATTGCCTCCGGCGTCGTCGGCGGTGTTCGGAATGCCGTCGAAGCCTTCGGGCGCGATGAAGCCGATCCCGGTCGGGCCCGAGCCGGACGCGCACGCCAGACCGTTGCCGGAGCCGTTGCCGGAGATGCGGTAAGTCACGAGCTGGTTGGGGTCGTTCGGCGATCCGCCCGGAACGCCGAGCCCGAGCGGGTCGGTGCTCGAGTTGCGCAGCACGCCCTGGAGCTCGATGAACTGAGCCAGGACGCCGTTGCCGCTGCCGTCGCAGTTGTCGCCGGTCAGCGCCGCGCCCTTCTGACAGATGCGGAACACGCGGTTGATGCTGGCGAAGCTCGCGATCGCGGCCTGCATCTGCGCGTCGAAGCAGCCGGTGCAGCCACCGGTGCGCAGACCGTCGCGATCGGTGCCTGCGTCACTGGTCGTCGAGGGATTCAAGGCAAAGGCGGGTGAGGCCAAGCCGACCATCAGGCCGGCCGCGATCACCCAGCTGATCGATTTTCGGGCAAGGGTCATCTGTAGGTTCTCCACAAAGGGGTTACGAGAGGGTTCGCTTGATGCGGAAAGTGAGTCGAGCGATCAGGCGGAGCGGCGGCGCACGGCGGCGACGCCCGCGAGGGCCACGCCGATCAGCACCATGCTCATGGGCTCCGGAGCCAGACCCGTGGGTGTCACATGCAGAGTCACGAGCAAGCTGTTCACCTGGGGCGTGCCGTTGACGTCACTGCTCGAGATGGCTTGGTACACCGAGGTCGTGAGCGTGCCGTCGGCTGCGATCGTCCCGGCGATCGAGAAGGGGAAGGCGCCGAAGAAGGTGTTGTCGACTCGCACCGCGAAGGAGTTGACGAGGTTGTTGGGAATCGTGGTGTGAGTCCCGGGCGCGCCGTTGGCGATCGCCGGGATCAGGTCGAACCACGAGTCCGAAGTGCCGAAGCCCGCGACGCGGGTTCCCGCCGTGAGGATCGCGTCGTCGCTGAGCGAGCCTGGCGAGCCGGTCTTGCTGTACTCGATGTTGCCGATCGCGCTTCCGAAGTCATCCACCAGGTTGCGGTCGACGACGCCGACGACGCTGAAGAGCGCACCGGCGGTGGAGCCTCCGAACTCGGTGATGTTCGCGTCGTAAGTGAGTGGCCCGACGCCGGTGCCCAGGTTCACGAGATACTCGAAGCCGTTCTTCTGGTATACGCCGACGAGCGAGCCCGCTCGAGCGCTGAGCGAGGCCCCGAACAAGAGCGCGAAGCCTGCCACGGCCACGACGCCCCTCCGGAGCCAGGGGGACAAGTTGCGATGCATTTCATTCCCTCCAAGGATTAAGGCCAACACGCGAAGCAGAACGATCTACACTTTTTTGGATCGCGGGCAGTATAAGCGGGCGAATTCACTGCGGAACTGGGTTACGCGAATCTCCATAAAACGGGCATCGGCACTCACAAAACCGTCGCTTTTGCTTTGCTTCCGACGCGGAAGCCCCGCTAGCGGCACTCTTGCGATTCGCAGGGGCGTGAGCTGATGTCGATGATCACGCTGCGCAGGCCCGATTGAGCCGCGCCCGCGGCCGTCTCTGTGATCGAGCCCGCCTGCGGGCTCGAGCCCGAGAGCACGCTGCCTGCGCTCACTTGATTCGCGCCGGTATTGGACACGGACCCGCCCGCTCCAGACACGACGCCGGCCGTGAGCGTGGCTCCCGACGAGACCGTTCCGCTGCCGATGCTGATGCTGGTCGCCGACATGTGACCGCTGATGGTTCCGCCGGCGTCGATCGAGATCGTCGACGCCTGCGCAGAGCCCGTGCCCGCCGTGATGTTCCCGCCGGCGGTGAGCTGGATGCCCTGCGCCCGGATGCCCGCCCCGAGGTTGATGTCCTTCCGCGCGGTCAGCTTGACGTTGCCGTCGCCGGACGCGAAGAAGCCGGCACCCGCGTACGAGATCTGGGGAGTCCCTGTGACCGGGTCGTAGCCGATGCCCCGAATCTCGAACTTCTCGCCGTGCCCGGCGGTGATGGAGCCGGTCCGCGTCGTGATGGCGATGTCCGACGACGAGAGCGTCGCCACGGCCGAGCCGCCGGTGTCGACGTCGCCGCTCGCGTCGAGCGAGATCTTCCCGCCGCCCTCGGGCTCGTTCGTGGAGCCCTCGGCGTTCATCGTCAGGAAGCCGCGCTGGCGCGTGTAAGTCGACGGCGGCTGCGTGGCGGTGATCTGACCCGCCACGCTCGTGACGCTGAGGTCGCCGCCCTGGATGGCGCCCACGGCACCGAAGCGGTGCATCAGCACGTCACCCGCAGTGACCACTTCGAGACTCGCACCCCCGCGCGCCAGTGCCGCGTTGCTCGCGTTACCGGACGTGAGCAGCCCCAGAATCAGCGGCTCGGCGACGGACCCCAGTGCCCCGCCACCGACGTCGTCGAGCTCGAGCCTTCCCGCGCTGCCCGGGGCGAGCGCGGTGCCGTCGAGCGCCTTCGCGGTCGGCACCCAGGGCGCCTCGCTCGCGGTCAGGACACCGTCGCCGGTGCCCGGCAGCTTCCCGCGCTCGTCCAGACCCGTGAATGACTCCGCGCTCCCGGTCCAGTCCGCGAGCCGGATCCCGTCGTCCTGCGGGTCGACGGGCGCAGGCACGAGCGCCGCAAGCGGGCCTTCGAAGCCCTCGATCGGATCCACGTGCGGCGCAACGCCGACGAGCATGCGCGCCCGGCCCGGACCACTCACGTTCATGCCGGCGCCCGGATCGTCCGGAAGCTCCACGTTGACCGGGGACCCGAGCTGGTGGTCGACGAGTGTCTCGGTACCTGCGCCGAACGTGGCGTTGCCGTACGGCACGACGATCTGAGTCAGGTCCGTAGCCGAGGTGTTCTGCGCCTTGAGCTGCAGGTCGACGACGTTCTTCCCACTCCACACGGTGGCCGACTCGGCGAGATCGAAGCCGATCCGGTGGTATCCGCCGTACGCGAGCAAGAGGGCAGGCGACGGGTTGTCGGAGTGAGTCGGGCCGGTTCCCCGGAGCGTGGTCGGAAGCGGCACGCCGTTCGGGTCCACGTTCACCGGGTCCTGCATGCGGCAGGCGGCGCCGGAGCGGCAGGTCGTGTAGTAGTCCGCGTAGTTGAAGACCGCGCCACCGCGTCCGTCGATGTCGGGACTCGCGCGTGACTGCACGATGTGCGCCGTGGCAGAGAGCCCAGAAGGCGCCGATGCCGACGAGGTCCACACCAGGCTCGGATCGAGCACCAGGAGCTCGCCGCGCGCGGGATCGACCCGGGTCGAGACCTTGCCCGCGTCGTCGTGAGTCACTTGCAGCGTTCGGAACACCGCCGGCACGAGCGCGTCACTGCCACCGACCTTGCCGCCCGCCGTGATCACGATGTCCTCCGTGGAGATCCCGGCAGGCAGGTTCTGACCGGGCTCGATCACCAGGGTCGAGCCCTGCGGCGCCACACCGGCAGGACCCAGCACGGTCAGCGCGGAGATCGTCGGCAGCGACACACCCCCGCCCACGACCTTGCCGAACTCTGCGAGGTCGCTCCCGTTGCTCAGCGCCGAGGAGTTCGTGACCGAGATGACGCCGGGAATCGGAGTCTCGAGGCCCGCGACCCGACGAGGCAGCGAGTTCCCGTCCAGCCCCGTATCCTCCGCAGTCACAGTGACTGCGGTGATGGCCTTGCGCGTGCTGATCGTGATGTTCGTCGCGGTGAGCCCCGGGAACTCGGCCACCGGCGCTGCGAGCTGGAGCTGACCGGGGCGCAAGTCCTTGCCGCCGCCCTGTTGCGCGGTGACCGTGACGAGCGCCGACGTCTGCCCCGCCTTGAAGTTCACGGCCTGGTCGAGGTTGTAGAGCGCTCCGTCGGGGCCCACGAGCTTCGCGGTCGCCGCCACCGTGACCGGGCCCGAGGGCGCCTGGGCGAGTGTGAGGACCACCTGGGTCTGCCGCGGGCGTTGTGCCGGCGGCGGAATCACCAGCTCGCGGTCGGTCGTGTAGCGCGTCCCGTTCTGAGCGACGACCACCGTACCCTTGGGAATGGTGATTCCGTGCGCCAGGGCGTCGGGCGAGATGTTGAACTGGACGGAGCCCTGAGCCGGCGTGGGCGGGAGGCGCGGCTGCATCGAGATCTGGCCGTCCAGCGTGTACTCGGCGCCGTTCGCGGTGTCGCGCAGCTTGAGCCCCGGCAGCAGAGTGAAGCTCTGGTCGCCCGAGGCGCCGAACGACTGCACGTCGATCTGCACCTTGGCCTTGCCGCTCGCAGCCACGCCTGCGGTCCGCACCTCGCCCGCGACGTTCAGTGACAGGCCCCCCTGTTCGGAGGGAAGCATCTGGAAGTCGTTCAGGATCACGAGATCGCCGGACCGCGACTCGACCTCCGACCCGACGTTGCGCGTGAAGTCGTGAGTCGCGATCGAGACACTCGGAGGCAGCATCAGGACGAACGGGTTGGGCGTGGTGGTCGCCGTGCTCCCGGCCTCCCGCAACACGGTGTCCGTTCCGAGCAGGACCACGTCGCCGCGCTCGGCGTCCAGCGCGAGAGTGTCGTCCTCGCCGTAGGTCGGCAGCTTGGCGGTGCCGTTCGCGTTGATGTTCGACGACGGGTAGACGAGCGACGGGTTCTCCGCCGCGCGGAGTGCGACTCCGTTGGCGCCGCGCCCGTCGACCGAAGCGAAGACCATGTCGAGCGTGAGCGGGCTGCCGAGGCTGCCGAGCCAGCCGCGCGAGGGGTCCGCGGTCGCGGCATCGGAGAAGTGGAACTGGCTGGTGGGATCGGCATGATTGCTGCTCGCCTCGATCGCCGCCAGCGCGCCCGGGTCGGCGGCGACCTGCGGGAGGGCGTCGGGTGCGAGTGCGTAGCCGGCGCGCAGCGTCGCCGTGCCGTTGCGAATCATGTAGTCGCCGGTGATGTCGCCGCCCGCAATCACCGTGAGCTTGGCCTTGGGCGCGTTGGCGACGGGGATCCGCAGGCTGTTCACCGGAAAGGCAAAGGGCGGCAGCTCGAGGGTCGTATAGGCCTGACCGAACACGCCGATGTGACTCCCGTCGTAGTCGAACGGGAGCGGTGCGTCGGGGTCCGACGGTGGGAGGGCCGTGGCGCTGCCACCGGTGCGAGTCACGTTCACGTCGGTGCGGCGGGTCGCGACGTTGCCACCCGCGATCACCGTGACGTTGCCGCCGGCTTCGGAGCCGATGCCGAGGATCCCGCGCGGGTCGACGGGGAGCGGGTCGAAGTTCTTGGGGTAGTCGAGGCCGAACGTTCCGAAGGCCGTGCGCTCGAGCGGCGGCACGGAGTCGACCCAGCGATCAGCCGTGCCTGCGTTCACGTTGCCGGTCTTCGCAATCACGACCACGTTGCCGCCGTCGCCCTTCTCGTGCACGACAGTGCCGTCCGGTTGCTCGACGTCGATGCCGCGCGTGCGGATCGCCGTGTTCCCGGCCGCGTTCACGTTGGGCTGCAGGTTCACGTCGCGCTCGGCGACCACGTCGATGTTGCCGCTGCCCGTCTCGATCACGCTGTCGTGGGCCCGGTCGGTCGAGGTGAAGGTCACGTCGCGACCCGCAGTCACCGCGATGTCCCCGGTGTTGCTGCGCACGTTGCCGCCGGCGGCGATCTCCACGTCGCCATTCAGCGCAGTCACGCCCACCTTGCCGTTGTCGGTCGCGGTGTCTCCCGCGACCCGCACGGAGTCACCGACCAGCACGATCTGTCCGTCGATCTCCACCGCGGCGCTCGCCTGCGCCGCGCCCTGGCGCACGACCGCGGCGCGGATGTCGGCCGTGCCCTTGTCCGCAAGGATCTGGCCCAGGTTCACCGCCGTGTTGTCCGGAGTGGTCGGCACCTGATACTCGACCGCCACGCCATCCTCGCCCGCGAGCGTGAGCGTGGCGCCCGACGCCACCGTCACGGTGCCGCCGTCGACGTGGATCACTCCGGTCGTCGAGTTCTCGACCTTGGCGCCGACCAGATACACGTCACCCCCCGGCGCCACGTTGATGCGGCCCTGGTTGGTGATGCTCGCGCCCGGGGCGCCCTGCGCGCTGGCCGCCGCATCGACCTGCGCATTCACCAGGTTGGTGACCTGCGCGTTCGTGGCCGCCGCGAGGCCGCCCACGTTCACCACGGCGCCCTGCCCGAACAGGATGCCGTTCGGGTTGATGAGATACACGCGGCCGTTCGCGTTCAGGTTGCCGAGGATCTGCGAGGCCTGGCCATCGAGGATGCGGTTCAGCGCGAGCGCGCGGGCGCTCGGCTGCACGAAGTTGGTGCTCTCTCCGGGCGCGATGTTGAAGCTCTGCCAGGACAGCACCGCGGAATTCGAGGTCTGGTTGATCGTGACGTTCGAGGTGCCCTGACCCGAGATCGTGGCGGCGCCGCCCTGCACGACCCCGCCCGCCGGGTTCGCGAGCGCGGAGGCGGGTCCGAGTCCCGCGATCAGCCCGGACAGCAGGACGGACAGCAGCTGCTGGCTAACCCTGACCACTGGCGACCCCGTGGGACGGCCGGAGGCGCAGGGTCACGACGCGTCCGACGCCTTCGGGGGGAGCACCGACGCCCTTCTGCTGGACGCAGCGGACCGCGTCCATGAGCTGGTCGTCCTCGGCGGTCGATCCGGTGCCGTGGACGAGCTTGTACGAGACGACCGATCCCTCGTGACTCACGTCGAGCGCGACCTCGGCCGGACGAGACGGTCCGGTCCAGCTGCCGAAGCAGCTGCGGATCCGCCCCAGCACGCCGGCGTGGAACGCGCCCATCGGGCCGTCCTCGAGCCCGCCGATGAACTTGCCACCGCTCCAGTTCGTACCGCCGCCGCCGCCGATCGAGACCGACGGCGCGCTGGTGGTCGGGGCCGGCGCTGCACTCACCGTGGGAGCTTCGACCTGCTGCTGGATGGGCGGCGGCAGAGGCGGCGGCTCCGGGGCCTTGGCCTCTTCCTGCTTCTCCTGCTCGGGCTCGAGAAACTTGATCTTGTGGATGCGGATGAACTCCTGACCGGCGTCGGTCTGAGTGAGTGCGTAGAGTCCGCCGCCCATCACGGCATGAATGCCGACCACCAAGCCGATCACGACCGGCAGGTTCGAGCCGCGCTTCCGTTTCTTCTTCTGAGTCGACTGCTGGGGAGTCATTCCACCTCCGTGGCCACGGCCAGATTCTCGACGGGCACGCGCTTGATGCCGTCGAGCACTTTCACGACCTGCTCGTAGTAGAGCCGCTTGTCCGCGCGCAGGATCACCGGCAAATCAGGGTTCGCGAGCTTGTACAGGCGGAGCTTCTCCATCATCCGCTCCAGCGGCATGGGCTCCTCGTTGACGAAGATCGTGCCCGTCTGGTCGAGGGAGATGGTCACGACCTCGGTCGGAATCTCCTGCTTCTGCTCCTTGGACGCGTCGGGGAGCTTGAGGTCGATGCCCTGCACGATCGTGGTGGTCGTGAGGATGAAGATCACGAGCAGCACCCACGCCAGGTCGAGCAGCGGGGTGATGTTGATGTCTGCGACGACGCCGCCGCGCTGAGGGGCTTTCACGGGTCACCTGCCTCAGTGACTCGCCGCGAGCTTGGGCACGTCGCGCTCGCCCCGCTCGCCGCGGTAGTGCTCGGAGATCACGCGCGCTTCGAGGTCGGTCGCGAAGCCCGTGAGCGCGACCTGGATGCCCTGGATCGACTTGGTGATCAGGTTGTACGCGAACAGCGCCGGGATCGCGACGACCAGGCCCACGATCGTGTTGACCAGCGCGCCCGCGACGCCGGGCGCCATCGCGGCCAGGTTCGCCTGACCGGCCTGCGCGACGCCCGAGAAGGTCTCCATCACGCCGAACACCGTGCCGGTGAGTCCGATGAACGGACCGCCCGAGATCGCCATCGCCAGCACGATCGTGCCGGACTCGAGCGCCAGCGACTCGATGTTCACGCTCTTCTCGAGCACCGCGTGCAGCGACGGCAGGTTGCGCTCCGACAGAGAGCGCGCGCCCTTCGCCGTCTGCCGGTCGATCTCCTCGCGCATGGCTTCGTACACGGTCAGCGCCGGCGCCTGCGCCAGACCTTTCGCCTCGGTGTCGAGCGTCAGTGAGTCCTGCAGCTCGGCGTAGGCTTCGTCGAACCGGCGCATCGCGCGGCGCTGCCGGATCACGGCAATCCACTTGCTGAAGATCACGGCCCACGAGAGCAGCGAGAGCACGAAGAGCAGGCTCATCGTGACCTTACCCTCGATGGTCATGTGCCCCAGCGCGAAAATCAGCGCCGATTGGTGGCCTTCCATCGTGCGAAGACTAGGCAGCGAGGGTGTCGCAGCAGTGGATCGACCGTGACGATTATGCGAACTCGGCGTGAAGGAACCGTGTGCTCACGGTTGCTCTGACGGAGGAGTCCAGATGCGGCCACTGGATTCCGGGTAGACCTTGGGCTCCGGCATCTCCACGTCGTCGGACTCGAGGTCGTGAGTGAGAGATTCCACCCGGCCCTCGACGGTCAGCTGGGCGATCATGCCTTCCGCGTGCGCGCGCGCATCGCGGGTCGCGTTCTCGGTCGGGTAGCCGTACGGGAAGGTCGTGTCGTTGAAGTAGTCGCGCATGTAGCTGCGGGTCATGAGCTCGTCGGCGGCCACGTGGCGCAGGATTTCCGCAGCATCGGGGCGGGCTTTGAGCGCGTGGACGTCGACGCCGGCGGCCTCGAGCACGGCCTCCACGTCGATCCGCCGCAGGGCCTCCTCCTCGAGCCCGATGAGCTGGATCTCGGCCGGCGACGCGCCGTAAGTCCGCGACGCGGAATTGGGGGGAGGCGGCGCGACGGCCGGGGGCTCGACGACGGCAGCCGCCGCTGGCCGGGCGTTCTCGGCGGGTGCGGGCGGTGCGTCGGCCGCAGCTCGCGGCTTCGGAGCGGGCGCCGGCGCGACCTCGGGCGCGGGCCGGAGCCACACGGCCGCGGCGATCACTGCGGCGCCGAGCGCCGCCAGCGCTCCGAGAGCGACCCGTGACATGAAACGGCAGGTTAGCACTCACCCGAGGGCGCTCCGTGACGGTCAGATGGCGGTTTGCCGAAGGCTCGACGCAGAGACTTCACGAGCTTCGCACGGATCCTTGGCAGTAACGCTCCCTTGGCCTGCTACACGGGAGGCGTGGCGCGTGTGCTCGTCGTCGATTCGGATCCGGCTGGCCGAGCCGAGCTGGAGAGCTGTCTGTCCGGGGCGGGATTCAGTCTTGCGGAAGCCTCGACCGCCAGCGAGGCCGCCGAGCGGCTGCGTGACTCGGCGCCCAACGCCGTGGTGCTCGACATGTTCCTGCGCGACCAGTCGGGCTTCGCGGTCTGCCGCGCGATCCGCGAGAACCCCGACGCGAAGGACGTGCCCATTCTGGTCGTGACTCGCAGCACCTCGGACCTGGACCGGATCCTGGCGCTCGAGGCCGGCGCCGACGACGTGGTGGTGCGGCCGTTCTTCCCGCGCGAGCTCGCGCTGCGCGTGCGGGCGCTCTTGCGCCGGGCCGACGGCGAGCGCAGCGCGCCCGAGCCGCCGCTCGCGCACGGGCCGATCAGCCTCGATCCCGGCCGCCGCTCGGTGCTGGCCGACGGCGACGCGGTCGCGCTGACCGAGATCGAGTTCGCGCTGCTCGGGCTGCTGCTGCGCCGCCCTACCCACGTGTTCACCCGCGAGGAGATCCTCACCGAGATCTGGCCCGATGGCGCGGCCCGGACCCCCCGCGTGGTCGACACCCATGTGAAGGGGATCCGGCGCAAGCTGGGCAGCTCGGCCTGGGTGCTCGAAAGCCTCCACGGCGTGGGCTATCGCCTGGCGGCGTTGCCGGAAAAAGAACGGTAATTAACCGAGCAACTCCGCGGGAACACACGGGACCACCCGAAATCGTCACCCGAATGTCGTAAGATGGGGGGCCAGAACCGGGCTTGGTCTCGGTACCGTTCCCGCACCCATGTCCTCCCCCGGAGAGCCGATGCCCGGCGACCTTTCCGCAACCGGTTCCGCGAGCCCAGCCCCCCCGGCTCGCTTCCTGAACCGCGAGCTGTCGTGGCTCGACTTCAACAAGCGCGTGCTCGCGCTGGCGCAGGATCCCGCGCAGCCGCTGCTCGAGCGCGTGAAGTACCTCGCGATCGTGAGCGCGAACCTCGACGAGTTCTTCCAGGTGCGGATCGCGGGTCTGCACGCGCAGATCGACGCCGGGGTCACCCAGCCGGGAGCCGACGGGCGCAGCCCGCGCGAGCAGGTCGCCGAGGCGCGCGCGCAGGTGCTCGACCAGCTGCGCGAGCAGGAGAGCCTGCTGCACAAGGAGCTCCTACCCAAGCTCGCCGAGCAGCGCATCCGCATCGTGGATTGGAGCCAGCTCGACGAGATCGACCGCTCGCGGCTCGCGCGCATCTTCGAGGACGAGATCCTGCCGGTGCTGACGCCGCAGTCGGTCGACCGCGCGCACCCGTTCCCGTACATCTCGAACCTGTCGCTGAACCTCGCGGTCGTGGTGCGCGACGCCGCCAGCGGCGAGAACCGCTTCGCGCGCGTGAAGGTGCCGCGGCTCTTGCCCCGCTTCTACGCGCTGCCCGACGGCGAGCGCTTCCTGCCGGTCGAGCAGCTGATCGCGGCGAACCTCGAGTCACTCTTCCCCGGCATGGAGCTGGTCTCGCACCACCCGTTCCGACTCACGCTCGACGCCGACCTCGCCGTCGACGAAGACGCGGCGCGCGACCTGCTCGCGGCGGTCCAGTCCGGCTTGCACCGGCGTCTGCGGCTGAACGACGCCGTGCGGCTCGAGGTCGACAAGACCATGTCGTCGAAGGTGCGCGACGTGCTGGTCTCCGAGCTCGAGCTCACGCCCGACGACGTGTACGTGATGGACGGCCTGCTCGACCTCGCCAGTCTATGGGCGCTGTACGGGCTGAGCCGCCCCGACCTGAAAGACGAGCCCTGGCAGCCGCAGACTCCGGCGCGGCTCAAGTCCGACGAGGGCAAGATCTCGATCTTCCGCGTGGTGTCGGAAGGCGACGTGCTGCTGCACCACCCCTACGACTCGTTCCGCACCTCGGTCGAGGCGTTCCTCACCGAGGCCGCGAGTGACCCCGACGTGCTGGCGATCAAGCACACGCTCTACCGCACCTCGGGCCGCGACAACCCGCTGGTGCGCGCGCTGATGCGCGCGGCGCAGTCCGGCAAAGAGGTCGTGGCGCTGATCGAGCTCAAGGCGCGCTTCGACGAAGGCTCCAACATCGAGTGGGCGCGGCGCCTCGAGCAGGCCGGCGTGCACGTGGTGTACGGGATCGTCGGGCTGAAGACGCACGCCAAGATCGCGCTGGTCGTGCGGCGCGAGGGCGCGCAGATCCGCCGCTACGTGCACATCGGCACGGGCAACTACAACCCGATCACCGCCGACACCTACGAAGACGTGGGCCTGCTCTCGGCGCGGCCCGAGCTCGGCCAGGACCTGACGGAGCTGTTCAACTACCTGACGGGCTGCGGCCGGCCGCAGAGCTATCGCAAGCTCTTGGTCGCGCCGGTGACTCTGCGGCCGCGGCTCCTGGAAGAGATCCGGCGCGAGGCGGAGTCGGGCGACGGTCGCATCGCGATCAAGGTCAACAACCTCTCCGACGAGACCATCATCGAGGCGCTCTACGCCGCATCGGCCGCGGGCACCGAGATCGACCTCTCCGTGCGCGCCATCTGCTGCCTGCGCCCCGGCGTGCCCGGCCTGTCCGAGCGCATCCGCGTGCGCTCGGTGCTCGGCCGCTTCCTGGAACACTCGCGCGTGTACCGCTTCGGCAAGCCCGGCCGCAACGCCCGCTACTACATCGGCTCGGCCGACCTCATGAACCGCAACCTCGACAAACGGGTCGAGACTCTCGCGCAGGTCGACGACCCGGCGCTGCAGGCGCGCCTCGAGGAGCTGCTCGAGGTGAACCTGGCGCCCAATGCGCTGGCGTGGTCGCTCGGGCCGGACGGCGTGTGGTCCAAGCGCGAGACCGCCACGCCGACGTCACACGAACGTTTCCAACGGCTGGCCCGGGAGCGCTCACTCGCCCCTTCGACCTGAGCGCTTTCGCCGCGAACGCATTACGTTCTGCGGCGAAGGACGGCAGTGAAGCTCTACCTGATCCGGCACGCCAAAGCGGAGAGCCGAGCATCGTGGTGGCACGAAGACGTGCTCCGGCCTCTCTCCGCCGCAGGTCACTCCGAAGCGATGGGCCTGGTCGAGAGACTCGACGGCGTGCCACTGGCGCGAGTCATCTCGAGCCCCGCGCTGCGCTGCCGGCAGACGGTCGAGCCACTCGCCTCGCGCTTCGGCCTGCCGGTCGAGATCGATCCGCGGCTCGGTGAAGGCTCGAGCATGGGCGACGCCATGTCGCTCATCCAGTCACTCGGCAACCGGCCGGTGGCGCTGTGCTCGCACGGAGATCTGATTCCCGGGCTCGTCGAGAGACTCTGGCCGGGGGCGCTCGAGCTCGAGGGCGGCGGCGGCGTGCCCAAGGGCGCGACCTGGGTGTTCCAGGGGACGCTGGGCGACACGCTGCGCGTCGCGTATCTCCCGCCGCCGAAGCACGCCTTCGGCACCGGCGCCGAGGGCGAGAGAGTGCGCGTCGGCGTGGCCGATCTGGGCAGCACGTCCTTCCACGTGATGGTCGCCGACGCCACGCCCGACGGTCACTTGGAGCGCGTCGCGCGCGAGCGCGAGATGCTGCGCCTGGGCGCGGCCATCGGACCCGACGGGCTGATCCCGCCCGAGACCTGCGAGCGCGCGGTCGACGCAGCGCGCCGGCTCGGCCGCGCCGCGCAGCGCGCGGGCGCGGAGCAGATGCACGCGATCGCGACCGCGGCGCTGCGCGACGCCAGGAACGGGCGCAAGCTCGCCGAGCAGCTCGGGCGCGCGCTCGGCACCAACGTGCGCATCCTCTCCGGCCAGGAGGAGGCGCGCCTGATCTTCTCGGCCTTCCGGCGCCGCGTCGGCCTGGGCACCGAGCCGGCGCTCGGGCTCGACCTGGGCGGCGGCAGCCTGGAGCTCGCGGTCGGCAACGCGCAGCACCTGCGCTTCGAAGAGACGCTGCGGCTCGGAGTGACTCGCCTGCAGAGCGAGCTCGCGCCCTCGGACCCCATGACGGGCGGCGAGGCGCGCGCCCTGCGCCAGCGGGTCGAGGATTCGCTCGCGCCGCTCGTGTCGCGCGTGAAGGCGCTCGCGCCCGTGCGCTGCATCGCCGCGGGCGGCACCGCCCGCGCGCTCGGCCGGCTCCTGCTCGAGGAAGAGAACGGCGCGCTGCGCGGCCTGCTCGTCTCGGCCGACCAGCTCGAGAAGCTCGCGAGCCGGCTGCGCCGTTCGTCCCACGAAGAGAGACTCGACATGGTCGGCATCGACTCGCGCCGCGCCGACCTGCTGCCGACCGGCGCGCTGATCCTCTCGACCGTGCTCCAGTCGCTCGGCCTGCCCGGCATGATGATCAGCGACTGGGGCATCCGCGAAGGCGTGATCCTCGCGGCCATCGCGCGCCGCGAGCGCGACCACCGCAAGAAGAGAGCCGCCGCCGCGGGCTGAGGCCCGAACATGAGACGGGCGCGCTTGCCCTCTATTTTGCAACACGTTCTAATGGCTCTCCGACGGGAGAGCCCATGTACATCGATCTGACCCCCGAGCTGCGCGCGCTGCGCGACGAGCTCCGCACCTACTTCGCCAAGCTCATGACTCCGGAGCTCGTCGCCGAGCTGACCGCGGGCGGCGAAGGCGGCGGGCCGCAGTACCGCCGCGCCATGAAGAAGATGGGGAAGGACGGCTGGCTGGGCGTCGGCTGGCCCAAGGAATACGGCGGCATGGACCGCACGCCGCTCGAGCAGTTCCTGTTCGCCGACGAGATCCAGCGCGCCGGCTTCCCCCTGCCCTTCCTCACCTTGAACACGATCGGCCCGACGATCATGGCGTTCGGCACGCCGGAGCAGAAGGCCGAGTTCCTGCCGCGCATTCTTGCCGGCGAGCTGAACTTCGCGATCGGCTACTCGGAGCCGGGTGCCGGCACCGACCTGGCCTCGCTCACCACCAGCGCGGTGCGCGACGGCGACGACTGGATCATCCAGGGCCAGAAAACCTTCACCAGCCTGGCCGACTTCGCCGACTACATCTGGCTCGCGGCCCGCACCGATCCCGACGCGAAGAAGCACCGCGGCATCTCCATGTTCATCGTGCCGACGAGCTCGCCCGGCTTCCGACTCACGCCGATCTGGACCGTCTCCGACGTGCGCACCAACGCGACCTTCTACGACCAGGTGCGCGTGCCCGGCCGCTATCTGGTGGGCGGGCTGAACAACGGCTGGGGCCTGATCACGAGTCAGCTCAACCACGAGCGCGTGTCGCTGTTCCCGATCGGGCCGTTCGAGAGGCTCTCCGACGACGTGCGCCGCTGGGCGCAGTCGACCAAGCTCGCCGACGGCCGGCGTGTGATCGACCAGCCGTTCGTGCGCCGCAACCTCGCGCGCTGCTACGCGGGCGCCGAGGCGCTGCGGCTCATGCTGTGGAAGCAGGCCTGGACGCTGACTCACTCGCGGCTGCACCCGGCCGAGGCCTCGACCGTGAAGGTCTACGCCAGTGAGTTCTTCGTCGAGGCCTACCGGCTGCTGATGGAGGTGATCGGCCCCGCGGCGGCGATCAACCGGCGCTCGCCGGGCGCCGTGCTGGCCGGGCGGCTGGAGCGCATGTACCGCTCGGCGCTGATCCTGACCTTCGGAGGCGGCACCAACGAGGTGCAGCGCGACATCATCGCGATGGCCGGCCTGCAGATGCCGCACTACAAGGGGTGAGCGCGCGATGAACTTCGCACTCTCGGAAGACCAGAAGTCACTCGTCGAGCTGGCGCGCAAGATCCTGCAGGACCGCGCGACCCACGAGCGCCTGAAGGCGATCGAGGCCAGCGCCGACGGCATCGACCGCGAGCTGTGGCGCGCGCTGGCCGAGGCGAACCTGGTGGGCGCCTGCCTGCCCGAGGAGTTCGGCGGCAGCGGCCTGGGCTTCTTCGAGCTGTGTCTCGTGCTCGAAGAGGTCGGCCGCACGGTGGCGCCGGTGCCCTACTTCGCCACGGTCGTGCTGGGTGCGCTGCCACTGGCGCAGTTCGGCTCGGCCGAGCAGAAGAAGAGCTGGCTCCCGGGCGTGATCTCGGGCGAGACGCTGCTCACCGCCGCGCTCGAAGAGCCCGATTCCGACGACCTCGAGCGCCCCTCGACGCGCGCCGAGCGCGACGGCGCGGGCTGGCGACTCACCGGCACCAAGCTCACGGTGCCGATCGCCCAGCACGCGGCGCGCGTGCTGGTGCCGGCCGCGACCGGCCAGGGCCGCATCGGCTGGTTCTGGATCGACCCGAACGCGCCAGGCGTGAAGCTCGAGCCCCAGCGAGTCACGAGCCGCGAGCCGGTCGCGACGCTCACGCTGCGCCGCACCAAGGCGAAGTCACAGGACCTGCTGGGCACGATCGCGCGCGGGCGCGAGATCGCGCGCTGGATCGGCGAGCGCGCGGTGACCGGCCTGTGCGCCATGCAGGTCGGCGTGGCCGACCGGGCGCTGCGCATGACCGCCGCCTACACCTCGGAGCGCAAGCAGTTCGACCGGCCGATCGGCAGCTTCCAGGCCGTGCACCAGCGCGCGGGCGACGCGTACGTGAACATCGAAGCCATGCGGCTCACCATGCAGCAGGCCGCCTTCCTGCTGGCCGAGGGCCGGCCCGCGGCGCTCGCGGTCTCGGTCGCGAAGATCTGGGCCGCCGACGGCGGCAACTTCTCGACCTACGCTGCGCAGCACCTGCACGGCGGCATCGGCGTCGACCTCGACTACCCCTTGCACCGCTCCTATCTGTGGACGCGGCAGATCGAGCTCACGCTCGGCTCCGCCGCCCGCCATCTGGAGCGCATCGGCGAGGTGCTCGCCTCGACCCCGCCCGCGGGTCAGTGAGTCGCGGGGCCTAGCGCCCCTTGTAGACGGGCTTGCGCTTCTCGGCGAAGGCGCGCGGTCCCTCCTTCGCGTCTTCGCTGGCGAACACGGGCCAGCCGAGCTCGAGCTCCTTCTCGAGCGCGACCGCTTCGGGGACTGACTCGTCGAGCGTGCGCAGTGACTTCAAGATCGCCTGCACCGAGAGCGGGCCGTTCTCGCAGATCTGCGCCGCGATCTTGCGCGCCTCCTCGAGCGCGGAGCCGGCCGGCACGACGCGCCCGATCAGGCCGAACTCCTTGGCCTCCTGCGCGCTCACGTGGCGCGCGGTGAGCAGGATCTCGGCCGCGAGCGTGTACGGGATCTGCCGGCGCAGGCGGACGGTCGAGCCGCCCAGCGGGAACAGCCCGCGCTTGGCCTCGGTGACTCCGAAGGTCGCGCTGTCTCCTGCGACGCGGATGTCGGTGCCCTGGAGTATCTCGGTGCCTCCGGCCACCGCGTAGCCCTCGACCGCAGCGATGATCGGCTTCATCGGCCGGTTGTGCCGCAACAGCGCCTGCCAGTGCAGGTCGGGCACCTCCTGCATGCGCTTCTGCATTTCCGCGTCCGGCTGCTCGCGTCCCATCGTCTTCAAGTCGGCGCCGGCGCAGAACGTGCCGCCCGCGCCGGTGAGCACGGCGCAGCGCAGCTCGGAGTCGCTGTCGAGCAGCCGCCACGCCTCGTACAAACGCCACAACATGTCGGGCGAGAGGGCGTTCTTCGCCTCGGGCCGGTTCAAGGTCACGACCAGGACGTGTCCGTCGCGCTCGACGATCGCGTGGGGGCTCGGCATGCCACGATTGGAACACGCGATCGGGCTGCTCTCAATCGACCGAACGGTTGCCAGTGCGAGTAGAACGTGTTCTAATCGCGCACGCTGGAGGACGTCCGTTGGCCCTCGAACACATCGACCTCGACAATCCGGACAACTTCGTCGCGGGCACCCCGCACCACTGGTTCAAGGAGCTGCGGCGCGAGGACCCGGTCCACTGGCACAAGGAGCAGACCCCCGGCGGACGCGGCTTCTGGTGCGTGACCAAGTACGAGGACCTGAAGCACGTCTCGCGCAACCCGCTCTTGTTCTCGTCGTGGCGCGGCGGCACGAACATCCCCGACCGCGACGAGGCCGCGCTCATGGGCATGCGCATGATCATGCTCAACATGGATCCGCCGCAGCACGTGAAGTTCCGGCGCATGGTGCAGCGCGGCTTCACGCCGCAGATGACGGCGAAACAGGAGCCGTATCTGCGCGCGCTCTCGAAGCGCATCGTCGACCAGGTCGCGCACCGCGGCGAGTGTGAGTTCGTGGAGGAGCTCGCCGCCGAGCTGCCGCTGCAGGTGATCTGCGAGCTGGTCGGAGTGCCGCAGGAAGACCGCAAGCTGATCTTCGAGCTGTCGAACAAGCTGATCGGCTTCGACGATCCGGAGTATCAGAACACCGAGGAAGACGCGCGCGCGGCCTCGGCGCAGATGTTCGGCTTCGCCATGAAGCTGGCGGAGTACTACCGCAATCACCCCGCGGACAACCTCACCACCACGCTCATGAACGTGGAGATCGACGGCGAGAAGCTGACCGAGCTCGAGTTCTGCTCGTTCTTCCTGCTCCTGCTCGTGGCCGGCAACGAGACCACGCGCACCGTCACGACCAACGGCATGAAGGCGCTGCTCGACCATCCGGACCAGCTGCGCATGCTGGCCAACGACCCCTCACTCGTGCCGGGCGCGGTCGAGGAGTTCGTGCGCTTCGACCCCGCGGTGCATCACTTCCGCCGCACCGCGACGCAAGACACGGAGCTCCGCGGGCGCAAGATCCGCGAGGGCGACAAGGTGGTCATGTGGTACCCGTCGGCGAACCGCGACGAGGACGTGTTCGCGAGCCCCGACCGCTTCGACGTGACGCGCCGGGAGAACGAGCACCTCGCGTTCGGCATCGGCGAGCACTACTGCCTGGGCGCGAACCTCGCGCGGCTCGAGCTGACCGTGATCTTCCAGGAGATGCTGAGGCGCCTGAAGAACCCGCGCCTGGCCGCGCCGCCGCGCCGCCTGCGCTCGAACTTCATCAACGGCGTGAAGGAAATGCGCATCGAGTTCGATCCCGAGCGCTAGGTCGACTCACTCTCCGCGCAGCTCGCGAAGCCAGCGGCGCGCGTAGAAGTACACCACCAAGCCGACGACCAGCCCGAGCGCCTCGCCGGGCACCACGCCGAACAGCCCGTCCAACGGGTCGCGCAGCCCGAGCCCCACGAGCGAGGCGACGACCATCGCCATGAAGCTCGCCATGGGCTCGCATCGGAACCGCCCCGAAGCTACTTGAAGTCGCGGCCCTGGGGCGGAGGTGGCTCGTGCGGCCAGCGCCCGCGGCGCTCGAGCGCCTGCGCGAGCCGCTCGAGATACTCTCCGCGCGGGATCTCCACGCAGCCGAAGCGCGCCAGGTGCGGCGTCTTGAACTGGGTGTCGAGCAGGTGGAAGCGGCCCGCGCGCAGCCACTCGACGAGCCGCACCAGACACACCTTCGAGGCGTCGCGCCCGCCCGTCTCGGGGCGGCTGAACATGCTCTCGCCGAAGAAGGCGCCGCCGACGTGCACGCCGTACAAGCCGCCCACCAGCTGCCCGTCGCGCCAGGCCTCCACGCTGTGGGCGAAACCGTTGCGGTGCAGCTCGACGTAGGGCCGGATCAGGCGCTCGTTCAGCCAGGTCTGCTTGCGGCCCGGGCGGGGCTCGGCGCAGGCGCGGATCACCGCCTCGAACTCCGAGTCACTCCGGATCTCGAACGCACCCGAGCGCGCCACGCGCTGCACGCTCCTGGGCACGTGGAAGGCGTCGAGCGGAATCACGGCGCGCGGGTCGGGGCTGTACCAGTCGATGCTGCCCGTGCCGGGGTCGGCCATGGGAAAGATGCCGCGCGCGTAGGCGCGCAGCAGGAGCTCCGCGTTCGGGCGCTGCAGGTCCATGCGCGCCCGAACGTGCCACGGGGCCCGAGGCGCGGCAAGCGCGAGTCAGTGCGCCGCGAAGGCCTCGGCAAAGATGCTGGGCGCGGCATCTTGCGCGACCTCGGCCAGCGTCTGCGCGGCCGGCACGGGCACCGGGCGGCGTGCGCCGCCGCGCCACAGCACCGAGCCGTCGGCCGGGTCGACGAGCTCGAGCTCGAGCCGGACGCGCAGCGGCTCGTCTGCGGGGCGGTCGAAGACGTAGAGCGTGCCGACGAGATTCACGGGCGGGAAGTCACTCGGCGCGACCCGGTAGCCGCGCTGCGCGAGCTCGCGCACGGCGCTGGCCTCGAGCACGTCGAGCACGGTCGCGGGCGGATCGGCCGAGGCGCGGCCCAGCGCGCGAGTCACCTCCTGGAGCGGGTTGGGCGAGGCCAGGCGCAGGCTCGCGCCGGTCTCGTTGCGGAACGGCAGCACGGCCACCGAGCGGCCTTCGAGCGGCGGAAGCACCGTTCCGCGGGTCGTCGCGCAGCCCGGCAGGAGCAGCGCCGCGAGCAGCAGCCCGAGCGCTCTCGCCACGGCGCGCCGCCGCCGCAGCCGCGCCACGCCACTGATCGCCAGCCAGATCGCCGCCGCGAGCAGCACGTACACCGGGCCTGCGGGCAGGTCCGCGCGATACGAGATCTCGAAGCCGCCGAGCGCGCACACGCTGCCGATCGCGGCCGCGAGCGCGAAGGTCGCCGCCAGGCGACTCGTGACGCGCAGCGCGGCGAGCGCCGGCAGCACCAGGAACCCGAACACCACCATCGGCCCGGCCGTCATCACGCCGACCGAGATGCCCACGCCGAGCAGCGCGTAGAGCAACGCGTCCCAGCGGGTCGGGCTCTTGCCGACCGTGCGCGCGAACTCGCGGTCGAACGAGACCAGCAGGAGGTCGCGGCGGAACAGCACGAAGCCGACCAGCACGAGCCCGGCGGTGACTGCCAGCACCGCCAGGTCGCGGTCCGAGATGGCGAGCAGCTCGCCGCGCAGCAGGCTCGTCATCTCGAGGTCGCCGCTCGGATTCAGCGAGACACAGAACAGGGTCAGCGCCGAGGCCACCGCGAGCACCGCGCCGATGCGCCACTCCACCGGCGTGCGCGAGCCGCGCGCGCCTGCGACCAGGAGTCCGAGCGCCGCGAAGGTCGCGGCCAGCGAGCCCGCGAGCGCGACCCCGTGCGCACCGCCGGCGTCGCCGTGCACGTGGTGGGTCACGAGAAACACAAACGCGATGCCGGCCGCGCCGGCCTGCGGCAGCGCCAGGCCCAGGAGCACCATGCGCCGCAGCGCCACGTACACCCCGAGCAGCGCGCACAGGACGCACACGATCCAGCCCCCGTACACGGCGTTGCGGAACAGGAAGTCCGGTGAGAACAGCTCGCTCATTGCGCACGCACCTCCGCCGCGGTGCCGGCGCCGAGTTGGATCACGCGGTCGACCGCGCCGAGCACCGCCTCGGCATGGTGAGTCACGATCCAGACCGCCAGCGAGCGCTCGCTGCGCAGGGCGGCCAGCACGCGCACGATCGCCTGCTCGGTCTCGTGGTCCACGCCCGCGGTCGGCTCGTCGAGCAAGAGCAGCTGCGGCTCGGTCGCCAGGGCGCGCGAGATCAGCACGCGCTGGCGCTGGCCGCCCGAGAGCTCCGAGTAGCGCAGCCGCTCGAAGCCGGTCGCCCCGCAAGCCGCGAGCGCCCGCCGCGCGCGCTCCCGCTCGCCTGCGCCGAGCAGGCGCCAGAACGGCACGTCGGCGTAGGTGCCCATGAGCGCCACGTCGCCCGCGGTGAGCGGGTACAGGTCGTCGAGTGTCTCGCGCTGGGGCACGTAGCCCACGCGCAGCCCGGCCGCGCGCTCCACGCGGCCGAGCAGCGGCGGCAGGAAGCCGAGCAGGCTGCGCAAGAGCGTGGTCTTGCCCGAGCCGTTGGCGCCCAGCACCGCCACGAACTCGCCGGGGCGGAGCGCGAGCGACACGTCGCGCAGCACCACGCGCCCGGGATAGCCCAGCGTCGCGCGCTCCACGCGGATCAGCTCCTCCTCCACTCAGTGACTCCCGGCCTGCTGCTTCGCGGCGGCGACCAGCGCGCGCAGGTTGGCGTCGACGAAGTCGATGTAGGTCGGACCCGAGCCGGGCAGGCCGCCGGTGAGCGTGGACAGCGTGACCACCTTCGCGCCCGCCTGCTCGGCCACCTCCTGGGCGAGCGGCAGCTCGTAGGCCACCTCGCGCACCACCAGCTCCACCTTCTTCTGCTTCATGGAGGCCACCAGCTCCGCGATGTGACCCGGCGTGGCGGGCACGCCGGGCCTGGTCTCGATCGTGCCCACCAGCTCCAGTCCGTAGCGCCGCGCGAGATACACGAGGTCGGGGTGATAGGAAACGACCTTCAGCCCGCGCAGCGGCGCCGCCAGCTGGTTCCATTCGGCGATCTTGTCGTCGAGCGTCTTCTCGTAGCGCGCGAGGCCGGCCGCGTAGGCTGCCGCGCCGTCCGGGTCGACGCGCGTGAGTCCCTCGGCGATCGCGCGCGCCATCTGCTTGCCCTCGCCGGGGTCCAGGTTGAAGTGCGGGTTGCCCAAGGGGTGGAGCTCGCCCTGCGCGCGGTTCTGACTCTCCGGCACCTCGAGCGGCTGCACGTAGAGCGACGCGTCGATGTACGCGGCCGCGCCGGGCGCGATCTTCGGGTTGCGCGAAGCCTCGATCAGCGCGGGGAGATACGCGTGCTCGAGCCCGAGCCCCTGCACGACCAGCGCGTCGGCGCGGTTCAGCTTGGTCACGAACGAGGGCTTGACCGGGACCTTGTGCGGGTCCTGGCCGCCCTCGGCGATGGTGGTCACGTCGACCCGGTCGCCGCCGATCTGACGCGTCATGTCGGCCACGTCGGGCAGCGACGCGACCACGCGCAGCGCCCCTGCCGCGCCGAGCGCGAGACTCCAAGTGACTGCCGCCGCGAGGGCGGCGCTAACGCTGCGAGAAACCATGGCTGTGACTCCCGATGAAGGCGGTCCACTGCAGCGTGAAGCGCTGGTTGTCCGGACCGTCGATGCCCACGTCGTCCCACTGCAGCCGCAGCCGCTGGAACTCGGACGGCTTCCAGGTGATGAAGGCCGAGTAAGTGCGCTGCAGGTCTTTGGGCCCGAACAGGTTCTCGGCGTAGTCGAAGAGCCCACCGACCGAGAAGCGCCGGCCGAAGAAGCTCTCGAAGTACGCGTAGCCGCCGTCGCGCCGGAAGCGGCCCGAGACGGTCCCACCGTCTTCGAGCTCGGCGTTCACGAAGCGCTCGGTGCTCCACAGCCACTCCACGCCGACGTCGGTCCCCTGGTAGAACTCGCTCGTGCCCGGCTGGTGCCGGAGCGTCGCGTCGAGGCCGTAGAGGCCGCGCTTCGCACCGGTCGGCACGCTGAGGTAAGTCCCGCCCAGCTCCAGATTCAGCGTGTCGGTGAGGTCGAAGTAGGTCGTCGGATGCACCAGGTAGGTCAGCTCGCTGAACGATCGCTGGCCCTTGTCCTCGCCGAACATGGCCGGATCCTCGAAGCGCTCGGCGCCGACGGAGTTGTAGACCCCGACGCTGACGTTGAGATACTGGTCCATGGGCGCCAGCCAGGAAACTTCGGCGCCTTCGGACTTCGATTCGCCGCCGATGAAGCGCTCGATCGAGTCGGGCCGCTTGACGAAGGGCAGCGCCTCGTCGTGCCAGTGCGGAAAGCGCCCGAAGTCGGCGAAGAAACGCCCGCCCTTCACGGTGAGGTTCCCCGGCAGAGCCGTCGTGACCAGCGCCGCCTCCTCGATGTCGAAGCCCTCGTCGGTCGTGCCGTTGATGCTGGCGTAGCCGCGCAGGAACGGGTCGATCGGCGCCGAGATGAACAGCTCGCCCGTGCCCAGCAGGAAGCCGACGCCGTCATTTCCCTGCGTGTTGGTACCGGCCTGGGCGTCGATCACGAAGCTGATCGCCGGGTTGTCCGCGTTCACCGGCGCGAGCCGCGCGGTGTCGCTCGGAGTGACTGGCGCCGGCGCAGCGGCTGCCGGCGCGGCGCCCAGCGCGTCGACCTTGCGCTCGAGCGCCTCGAGCGCGGACTGGGTGCGAGACAGCTCGCCTTTGGTGGCGGCGAGCTCCTGCTTCAGGGCGGCAATCTGTTGTGAGTCGGTCTCGGCGCGAGCCAGGCCCGGCGACGAGAGAGCGGCGAGTGCGGCCAGCGCCACCGCCGCGCGAGACACCGAACGTGCGGGTCCCATCGCATCCTCCGAAAAAAAGAGAAAGCCTCAGAGTGACTGACGACTTCTTTCAGGCAGATCGACGGGAAGCGGGCGGCGCGCGCGCACCTGCCACATCGCGGTCGCTGCTGGAGAGGACCACGACCGGAACGAAAGGCGCGCCCGGGATGCCTAGCAGCGGCGAGGCCACCGACGGGGCGGGACCCAATGCGAGGCTCCGGCCCTTGCCGTGTGCGAACGCGCCACAGATGCCGCAGTGACTCCTATGACTCGTCGAGCCAGCAGCGCCATCTCTCGCGCTCTCCTGATGGTCGGAGGCGTCGCAAGCCGACACGGCGTGAGCGCAGCCGCCGACGATCGCGTGCACGGACGGCAACACCGTCGCGGACGCGAGCGCGAGCAAGCCGAGCAGCGTTGCCCGGCGAAGCGCCTCGCGAGCGAGAGTCCCCATCGCCGCGCAAACTATCGGAGGCCCCCATCGGTGTCAACGCGCTTCGGGTCCGCGCCGTGGTCCGTCACACAATTGTGTAGTCGCGTGCAGTGACCCGGCGCAGCTAACAAGCTACTCATGACTCACGCCTGGGTCTTTGCGGTCAGCGCACCGAGATCGGGATCCGGAGATCGATCGTGGACGCGACGGGCCGGCCCTGCTCGAGCGCTGGAAAGAAGCGCCAGGTGCGAAGCGTGACCAACAAGCTCTGATTCAGACTCGGCTCGCTGGTGGGCTCGATCAGCTCCACCTGCGCGGTGCCATCCGCCGCGACCAGGAAGCGTGCGACCGCGACGAGCTCCACGTCATGGCGTCGCAGCCGTTCGGGAATCTCGGGCAGCGGCTTGTAGAGTGCGCGTGCGCTCATGCTCCCCCCGGGAGCGCCGCCGTGCGCCTCGCTCGGCTGGCTGCGAGCGGCACTCGCCGAGGTCTCGGCGCCCGATTCGGCGGCCGCTGGCCCCGCCGTCTCCGGCGCTGCAGAGGCTGGCGCCGGCCGCTGCGCAGCCTCGGGCTTCGGCCGCGGCCTCGACTCGGCAGGCACCTTCCTGCGCGGTGCGACGTCGGGTGGGGCGGCAGGTGCTGCCGCGGCCGCCGAGGCTTCCGGAGGTCCGATCTCGACGAAGCGGGCGTCCAGCGGCGCGGGCGGCGCGGTCACCGCCGCCCCGAGAGACATGAGGCGCAGGAAGCCGAGCATCAAGGTCGAGGTGAGGACGATCGCGCCCGGGAGCGTGAACGGCAGTCGCTGCCAGGAGCTATCCATCGTCCAACACCGTTCGGTGTCAGTCGCGTCTGACCGCGATCAGAAAGTGTTGCGCGCCAGCGTCGCGCGCGCGTAGCATCGCCTGCACGACGACTCCCTCCGGTGCGGCCGCGTCGGCCGAGACCACGATGTCATCGGCGCCGTGGAGCATCGCCCGCAGCGCCGGAGCAAGATCGTCCAGCGTGAGCGCGACCTCGTTCACGTAGATCGTCCCGTCGCGCGTCACGCCCAGGGTGAGTGGCGAGTGCGCCTGCAGCGGATCCGCTCTACCCTGCGGCAGGTCGACGCGCAGGGAGTGCAGGTTCTGCAGCGCGAGCGAGGCGAGCATGAACGTGGCGAGCAAGAAGAACATCACGTCGATCATCGGGATGATCTCGATGCGCCCGCGCCGTGCGCGCCGCTGTCTACGGAGCCGCATCGGACTTCTCCTCGTCGAGCCGGATGTGGTCGACCAGCCGCGTACCGAGCCGCTCCATCTGGTCCATGAAGGCCGTCTGCCAGTTCGACAGCAGATTGAACGCGAAGAGGGCGGCGAGCGCGATCAAGAGCCCTACCGCCGTCGCGATCAGCGCTTCGGCGACTCCGCCGGTCACGCCACGCGGGTCCACCAGGCTCTGGTCTCCGAACAGGTGGAAGGAGCGGATCATGCCGGTGATGGTGCCGAGCAGCCCGAGCAGCGGCGCAGCAGTCACGATCGTCTCCAGCACCCAGAGACCGCGCGCGAGCGCGCGCTCGATCATGCTGGCCTCGTCGGCGGCGCGTGACTCGACCCACCATGCGGGGTGCTCACGGTTCTCCGCGATCACACCCAGGAAGCGCGCCAGGTAGTTCCGGCCATCGACGTTCGCGAGCTGCTTCTCGAGCCCGCTCCAGTCGAAGCCGAACTCTTCGAGGGTATCGGTGATCTGCGCCGGCAGACGCGTCCAGCGCAGGTACACCCAGCACTTGTCGAGCGCGATCACCCCGGCGAGCACCGCCAGCGCCAGGAGCGGGTAGATGACGGCGCCCCCGATGCGCAGCGCAGCCAGTGTCTCCGTCAGGTTCGATGTCATCTCAGAAACTCTTCGAGATACCGGCGTAATACGAGCGGCGTTGTCCGAACTGCGGCGCGCCGACCCCGATCCCGCTGCCGTCGCGGATCTCGTAGCCTTCGTCGAACAGGTTGATGATGTCGCCACGCACGGTGAGAGTGCCGAATGAGCCGACGCGAAAGACGTGCGAGATGCCGATGTTCACGGGCTCGTAGGCGGGAAGCTTCTCCGTGTTCGCGAAGCCGCGACGCAGACCACTGCTCGTCAGGCAATCCACCGTGAACCGGGTATCTCTCCACAGATATGAAACCCCGAACGACGTGGTGTAGCGCTGGTCGTGGTCCAGATAGACGAAGTGCTGGGCGATAAAGTTCAGCTCGTCCGGGTCGAACTCGAACTCGCTCGACACCACCTGTTTCGCGCGCGCCACCGAGTAGGCCACGTTGGCGAACGCCGTGAAGTTCTCGATCTGGTACGAGGCCGTGAGCTCGGTGCCATAAACGTAGCCCCGCTTGTAGTTGAAGGGCGAGAGGATCAGCGCGGCGCCAAACTGTCCCTCGTCGATCAGGTTCCGGACGTTCTTGTAGTACCCGTCGACCCCCACCTGAAATCCGGGGAAGATCACCTGCGTGATCCCTGCGTCGAAGTAGTCCGTCCGCTCGGGCTTCACGGGTGAGTCGGCCTGGATCGCCGACTCGTTCGTCGTTCCATTGAACGCCGCAACCGACGTCGGCGCGACGAGCTCCAGTGGCGGCGGCGTGAAGTAGCGCGACCAGCCGACGTGGAGCGTCGTCCCCTCCGGCGTGGCGTAGACCATGTTGATGCGCGGGCTCACCTGCCCGCCCCGGACGAACGCCGCTACGCGGTCGTAGCGCAGACCGTAGTTGAAGGTGAGCTCTTTCGTGAGTCGCCACTCGTCCTGCAAGTACGCGCCATACTGGTATCCGAGCTTGTTGCTGTTGTCGGTGATCGTGAAGGGGACGTCGCTGGTCTGTGCGCCGCCCGCATCGACCGGGAACACGGTCACGTCGTTGTCGCTGGTGATCTTCTCTTCCTGAAAGAGAAGGCCGAAGCGAACTGTGTGCGAGTCATTGAGCCTGTAGCTGGCATCGCCCTGCAGGCCGTTCGCCCAGCTGTTTCGGAGGTCCCGGCTCGCGACTCCGTTGAAGATCAGATCACCCGCGAGGTCGGGTCGGAAGAGCGTCTGGCTGAAGCGCGTGAACGCCGACAGCTGATAGTCGACCGACTCCGTCGACTTCTGCAGCGAGAGGATTCCGTAGTGGTTCCATTCAGACTGATTCTCATCGAGGTCGCGCGAAGAGAAGGTAGGCACGCCGTTGAGGGTGAAGCCGGGGATCTGGCCGGGGTTGTTCGGGATGTCGAACTTGCCGACGAAGTTGCCCGTGATGAGACTCACGCGCGTGGTCGGATCGAGCAGTCCCGAGAGGTAGGCGAAGCCCTTCGCTTGATTCGAGCGGTCGTGAATGGGATTGATCGTGCCCGTGGGAGACTCGACGCCGAGGTTGTTGTAGAGATAGTTGCCGGTCACGAAGTAGCTGAGCGTGTCGCTCGCGCCCCCGTACTCGAAGCTGGGCTCGATGGTGCCGTGGCTGCCGCCGTACATCGAGACGCTGCCACCGGGCTCGTAGGCCCCGTTCTTGGTGTCGATCTCGATCACACCAGCGGTCCGGAAGCCGTATTGCGCCGGAAGCGCGCCGTCGATCAGGCGCAGGCCGTCGACGTAGCGGGGGTCGAGTGACTGCCCGAAGCCGCTGATGCCCTCCGGCAGTTGGACGCCGTTGATGCGGTATTGCAGGTTCGCGTGGTCGCCGCGGACGTGAATCTGACCGAACGAGTCATTCGCGACCCCGGGCGCGCGCAGCAAGACCTCGTTGAACGAGGAGTTGTCGCCCTGCGGCTGCGCCTCGATCGCCTTCTCGGTGATGTTGTAGACGCTGCTCCCGGTGCTCGGAGTGATCGAGTTCCGCGCGACGTCGAGCTTCTGGGCGACGACTCCCAGCTCGAGCGCGGTCTTCGACGCCAGAACGAGCTGCGCCGAAGCGGTCTCTCCGCCGCTCACGCTCACGATGGCGGTCGCGGTCTCGAACTCCTGCTTTGCGGCGCTGAGCGAGTACGTGCCCGACGCGACGTTCCCGAACTCGAAGCGGCCGTCCGGTGCGCTCGTGGTCGTGGCGACGGTGCTTCCGTCCGGTGCCTGGAGCTTGAGCTCGACGCCTCCGAGCGGCCGGTCGAGCGCGTCCTTGATCCGCCCCACGACCTTGCCGGCTGGCGTTGCGGGATCTGCCGAAGCAATCGCGGCGCTGCAGAGCTGCAGCGCGCAGATGAGCGCGATGGTGATTCCTCTCATGGTCGTCCCTCTCTCCGGCCGACACCCGCGACGCGCGCGCACCTGGCCGGTCACGGCCACTCCTGAGGCGCAGTGACTGCGCAGGCGTGGCGGATCGCCTGGATCGACGGCCGGCAGGCGGTCAGCTGCGAACGACACCCCTCGGCGTCATCGCGCACTCTGCCGAGAATCGATCAGTAGCTGACGATTTCTCTAGGCGGAGCGAGGGAGCGCAGGAGGCGCGCGCGCGCAAGCGACTTCGACGTCGCTGGTCGGCGCGAGGATTTCTGCGGCGGGCGGCGAGTTCGCCAGCCAGAGCTCGACCAAGTCGAGCAGATGCGGTGCCTGGGCGTTGATGGCGCGGGCGCCGCCGTGCGCGAGCGCGCTGCACACGGGGCAGTCGTCGGGAGAGCTCGAGCTCCCCGCGCCGGACGATGCCGGCTGACCGGCTCTCGCCTCGGAGGCGCACTGGCCAGGACTGCATGGGTTGGGGTGCACGTGCAGATACGGGAGAAGCGCGTGCGTTGCGAGCGCCAACGCGGCGGCGAGCGCAGTTCGTTTCACGGGCGCGGAGAAAAACTCCCGCATCCGCGCGAACCTATCGGAGGCCCAGGGGGGTGTCAAACGATCGCGGGGAAACAGCGTGTCTCACGTTGACTCGTGAAGCCAACGGAGGCATCGTTCGCCGAGGGCCCTGGCACACCGTCGGAAACCGCTGGCTGGTGCATTCTTCCCGAACGGCGGCGTGCTCGTGATCGAGGTCGCCCTCGCTCTTCTCGTCCTCGCCCACACGCTTCGCACGGGACTCTCCGGCGGATTCTTGCGCTGGGCCAACCTGTTCAACTCACTGGGGCTCGTTCCCATCTGCGCCTTCGACCCGGCGATCGCGCTCGTCGTGGCGGCCCTCATCCTGATCAGCACGATCCGATCGGCGACGCTGACTCAGCTGCGCGCCACCGGCGTCCGCATCGTCACGAACTCTTCCGCCGCGGTGGGATGGATGCCGACGGTGGCGTCGAACTGCGCCTTGGTCGCGCCCAGCTTCACGGCGATCGCGATGCCCTGGATGATCTCGCCGGCGTCGGGGCCGACCATGTGCGCGCCCACCACCCGCTGGCCGGCGCGCTCGACCACGAGCTTCATCAGCGTCTTCTCGTCGCGGCCGGTGAGCGTGTGGCGCAGCGGCTTGAACGAGCTGAGATATACGTCGAGCTCGCCGTGACTCTCGCGCGCCGCTGCCTCGGTGAGTCCCACCGCGCCGAGCTGCGGCTGGCTGAACACGGCGCTGGGCACGTCGCGGTGATCGATTGGCGTCGGCGTCTTGCCGAACACCGTGCGCGCGTAGGCCATCGCCTCGTGGATCGCCACGGGCGTGAGGTTCAGCCGGTCGGTCACGTCGCCGATCGCGCACACGCTCGGGGCGCTCGTGCGCGAGAAGTCGTCGACCGCCACGGCGCCGGTCGGAGTGAGTGCCACGCCCAGCGCCTCGAGCCCGAGCCCCGCCACGTTCGGGTCGCGCCCGATCGCCACCAGCACCTGGTCGGTCTCGAGCGCGCTGCCGTCGGCGAACACGGTGCGCAGGCCGGCGCCGGCGCGCTCGATGCAGCCGAGCTTCATGCCGAAGCGCAGCTCGATGCCGCGCTTCTCCATCTCGCTGCGCAGCGCGTGGCGCACGTCGTCGTCGAAGCCACGCAGGAAGAGCTCGCCCCGGTGCACCTGGGTGACTCGCGCGCCCAGCCCGTGGAAGATGCCCGCGAACTCGACCGCGATGTAGCCGCCGCCCACGACCAGCACGCTGCGCGGCAGCTCCTTCAGGTGGAAGGCCTCGTTGGAGCTGATCGCGTGTTCGATGCCCGGCAGGTCGGGCCGGCGGGGCCAGCCGCCCGTCGCGACCAGCAGGTGCTCGGCCGTGTAGGTCCTGCCCGCCGCCTCGACCGTGTGCGCGTCGACGATGCGCGCGCGCGCGTCGATCACCTTCACGCCGGCGTCGGCCAAGAGCTTGCCGTACACCGAATTGAGTCGTGCGATCTCGCGGTCCTTGTTCGCGACGAGCGTCGCCCAGTCGAACGCCGGCTCGCCGAGCGTCCAGCCGTAGGCGCGCGCGTCCTCGAAGTCGTCGGCGTAGTGAGCCGCATAGGTGAGCAGCTTCTTCGGGATGCAGCCCACGTTCACGCAGGTGCCGCCCAGGTAGCGTTCCTCGGCGACCGCCACGCGCGCGCCGAAGCTCGCGGACATGCGGCTCGCGCGCACGCCGCCCGAGCCCGCGCCGATCACGAACAGGTCGAAGTCGTATCGCGCCATCGCGCGATTCTAGCCGGACGACCTCTCGAAATCGCCGAGTGAGAAAGCGACACCGCCGGCGAGATCGGCCACGGGCGGGTGGAGCTTGGTCACGCGCAGCCAGAGCTCGGCGCCGGGCGGCACGAGCGGACGCAGCGCGGCGTAGAGCTCGTGCGCAAGCCGCTCGACCAGGTGGAACTCCCGGCCCGCGACCGCCGCGCGCGCCGCTTCGATCAGGTCGGCGTAACAGACCGTGTCGCCGAGCTTGTCGCTCTCGCACGCCGGCGGCGGCTCGGCGAAGCGCACCGCCACGTCGAGGTCGACGGCCTGCGGGCGGGCGCGCTCCTCCGCGCCGCAGCCGAGCCGCGGCCAGAGACGCGCTCCGTTGAACTCGAGCAGGGCCATGGCGCAGATCCTAACCGGCCTCTGCTAGATTAGCCGCGTTAAATGTCCTGGCGGAATCGTTCAGTGGCGCTGAACAATGTCGACCTCAACAAGCTGCGCACCTTCCTGGCCGTGGCGGAGCGCGGCGGGATCAGCCCCGCGGCGGCGGCGCTGGGGCTCACGCGCTCGGCCGTGAGCCAGAGCGTGTCGGGCCTCGAAGGGTCGCTGGGCGTGCAGCTCTTCGACCGGGTCGGCCGGCGGCTCGTGCCCACGCGCGAGGGCCGCACCCTGGCGCGCCGCTTCGGCCGCCTGCACGAGGAGCTGGCCGCGGCGCTCGAGCTGGTGGTGAACGCCGAGCGCGAGGTGCGTGGCCAGGTGCGGCTGGGGCTCTATCTCGGCGCGTCGCGCGCGCGGGTGGCGGGCTTCCTGGCGGGCTTCACCGCGAGTCACCCCAAGCTGCAGGTGAAGCTGCTCTACGGCGCACACGGCGAGCTGCGCGAGGCGCTGGCGGCGAACCGGCTCGACTTCGCGCTCGCGCTCGAGGCAAGTCACTCGCCGCTGGCGCGCGTGCGCTCCACCCTGCTCTTCCGCCAGGAGCTGCTGCTGGTGGCGGCGCGACCTTTCGCCCGCGGGCGGGCGCTGGTCGAGTCACTCGGCGCGCAACCCTTCGTCGACTACTACCAGTCCAGCACGCTGGTGCGCCGCTGGCTGCGCCACCACTTCCCGCGCCGCCGGCTCGCGCCCGACGTGCGCGTGTTCGCGGCCAGCACCGACATGGCGCTCGAGCTCGTGCTGGCGGGCGCGGGCGCGGCGGTCGTGCCGCGCGAGCTGGCGGAGCCGCTGCTGCGCGCGGGGCAGCTCCACGCGGCACGCAGCGGCCGCCCCGAGCTGCGCGACGCCGTCTGGCTCGAGGAGCCGGCGGGCGCCTGGCGCTCCGAGACCCTGCGCGCCTTCCGCAGCGCGCTCGTCGCAGGCCTGGCCGAGCCATGACACGGCTCGGTGTCGCGCTCGAGATCACACCACCGCGCCAGTCGCGGCCCGAGATCCTGCTGCGCCGGGCCGGCCTGCTCGGCGACCTGGCCCGCCCGGTCCACGTGATCCAACGCCCCGACCGCCAGCCGAGCCTCGACGCGGCGCTCGAGCTCGAACGCCACGGCACTCCCGCGGTGTGGCACCTGGTGAGTCGCGGCCGCAGCGAAGCCGAGCTCGAGCGCGAGATCGCGCGCGCGGCCGTGGCGGGCCTGCGCGCCGCACTCGTGGTGCGCGGTGAGGCGGGGCCGCCCGAGCCGGTGCCGCCGCCCACGCTGGCGTCGTTGGTCGCGCGAACTCGCGCCGCGATGCCGGGGGCGCGCGTGGGAGTCACTGCCGACCCCTACGGCCCGCGCGAGCGCGCGCTGGCGCTGCTCTGGCCCAAGCTCGCGGCCGGGGCCGGCTTCGTGCAGACACAGCCGGTCTTCGAGCTCGCGGCGCTCGCTCCGCTGGCCGAGGCGATCCGCGCCCGGGCGCCCGCGGTCGCGATCGTGCCCATGCTGATCCCACTCACTTCCCTGGCTGCCGCCGAGCGGCTCGGCGAGCGGCTCGGCGTGCCCCTGCCGGAGGCCTTGCTGCGCGGCCTCGAAGAGCGCGGCGCGGACTTCGGCTGGGACTGGTTCGGCGAGCTCGTGCGCCGGCTCGCGCGCTCGGGACTGGCCGATGGCGTGGCGGTGATGACTCATGAAGCGGACCCGGCCAAAGAGTTCGCCGAGCGACTCGGCGCCGCGCTGCGTCAGCCGTAGAAGCGCCACTCCTTCTCCACGATCAAGCGCGCGCCCCGGCGGAAACGGAAGTACGACCAGGCCCACTGGAACACGACCAGCGCCCGGTTGCGGAAGCCCACCAGGTAGTAGATGTGGACGAACAGCCAGACCAGCCAGGCGAAGCTGCCGTGCACCTGCCAGCCGCGAATCTGGCCCACCGCGCGGCTGCGGCCGATGGTCGCGAGCGTGCCGCGGTCGACGTAGTGGAACGACGCGCGCGGCAGCGCGGCCAGCGAGGCGCGGATCTGGCGCGCGATGAAGCGGCCCTCTTGGAGCGCGACGGGCGCGAGCGCCGGCAGGTCGTGCCCTCCGGCATCGCGCACCTGGGCCTGATCGCCGGCGACGAAGACCTCGGGGTGATCGGCCAGTGAGAGGTCGCTGCCCACCGGCACGCGCCCACCGGGACCGAGCGTGACTCCCAGGCGCCGGCTGAGCTCGTCGGAGCGCACGCCCGCGGCCCACAGCACGGTGTGGGCTTCGATGCGCTCCGCGCCGATCTCGACGCCCTGCGCGTCGACGCGCGTGACCGCGCTGTGGGTCCACACCTGTACGCCGAGTGACTCGAGGTCGCGGACGGCGCGGCTCGCGAGCGCGGGCGCGAGCGCGGGCAGGATGCGCGCTGCCGCCTCGACCAGCACGATGCGCGCGAGCTTGGGATCGATGCGGCGGAAGTCACGCGCCAGCGTGAAGCGGCTCATCTCACCGATCGCGCCCGCCAGCTCCACGCCGGTCGGGCCGCCGCCGACGATCACGAAGGTGAGCGCCGCGCGCTGCCGGCGCGCGTCGGTCTCCTTCTCGGCGTCTTCGAAGGCGTCGAGCACGCGGCGGCGGATCTCGGTCGCCTGCTCGATGGTCTTCAGGCCGGGCGCGAACGCCTCCCACTCCTCGTGACCGAAGTACGAATGGCGCGAGCCGCACGCGAGCACGAGATAGTCGTAAGGGAATGAGCCGGCCTCGGTCTTCACCTCGCGCGCCACCAGATCCACGTCGCGCACCTCCGCGCGCAGCACGCGCGCGTTCGCCTGGCGCGACAAGAGCCCGCGAATCGGGACGGCGATGTCGGCCGGCGACAGCCCGGCGGTAGCGACCTGGTACAAGAGCGGCTGAAACAGGTGGTGATTGCGGCGGTCGATCAACGTGACCTGCACACCGGGCTCGCGCGCCAGCCCGCGCGCGGCGGCCAGGCCGGCAAAACCTCCGCCGACGACCACGACCTGCTTCACTCGAGGGAGAGTAGCGGGCGCGCTCCGGCGCAGCCGGCCGGCGAGTCACTCGGCGACGCGCGTCCAGGTCCCCGTGCAGGTGCCCGCGCCCGGGAATTCGCCCGAGACGCTGAGCGCCCCGCCCGGCGCCAGGCGCAGGTCGAGCAGCGCCCCGTGGCCGTTCCCGTAGCCGGGGTCCAGCGCGCCGCGGCGCTTCAGGAATCCGGAGCCCGAGGCATCGACCCGGCCCGTGTAGGCCACGCCGCCGAGCTCGGCGCGAAACGCACCCGGGCCGGTCTCGGACACCACCAGCGTCGAGGGCTGCGCCATGACCCCGTTCGCGCCGCGGCAGGTGCCCGAGCCTTGGTAAGTCCCGGACAGGCCCTCGGCCTGGCAGAGCGAGGTGAGGAGCAGCCACACGACACACGAGACACTCGCGCGCACCATGGCCACAGGGTACGCGATCGCGGCACCTGCGAACAATCGCTTCGAAGTTGCACATGAGTTGCCGGTCGCGAGCTCAACGGCCCCACCGCGCCTGCCGATAGCGCGGGGGCCGATGTCGACGCCGCAGAACCCCCCGCCCGCCACACCCGCCGATGCGCTGCTCGGGCGGGTGGCCGTCGCGGCGAAGCTGATCACCATGGAGCAGCTCGCGCAGGCCACGCGCGAGCAGGCGCGCATCGGCGGGGGCAAGAACCTGGGCGAGGTCCTGATCGCGATGGGATTCCTCTCCAAGGACAACCTCGCGAAGGCCGTCGAGCTGCAGAAGAGCGTGATCGCGCGTGCCCGCGAGAAGAAGGGCGATGCGCCAGTCACTCCGGCGATCGCGAAGCCGGCGCCCGAGCTCGGCTCCGAGACCGACTCACCCGCGGCGGCGTCGCTGGCGCGCGAGGCGCGTCCCACGCCGAAGGCCGCGCCCGCGACTGCGCCCAAGGCGCGCCCGGTCGTGGGCAGCGCGGCCAGCGCGGCCTCGCGCATCCCGCTCGACAAGGGCCTCGACGCGCTGCTGGTCGACGCTGCCGGCCAGGGCGCGAGCGACGTGCACCTGCACAGCGGCTCGAACGTGCGCCTGCGCGTGCGCGGGTCACTGGTCGAGGTGCCCGACTCCAAGCTGTCACCGCCGATCGCCGAGAAGCTCATCCTGTCCGTGCTGTCCGACGAGGACCGCGCGGCGCTCGAGACCCACGGCGAGCTCGACTTCTGTCACACGGTGAAGGGTCTCGCGCGCTTCCGCGCCAACGTGTACAAGCAGCTGCGCGGGCTCGACGCGAGCTTCCGGCGCATCTCGCTCCAGCCGCCCACGCTCGACGACCTGAACCTGCCCAGCGCCCTCGCGAAGTTCACCAACTTCCACCAGGGCATGGTGCTGATCACCGGCCCGTCGGCCTGCGGCAAGTCGTCGACCATGGCGGCGCTGGTGAACCTGATCAACGAGGAGCGCGCCGAGCACATCCTCACGATCGAGGATCCGATCGAGTATCTGCATCCGTCGAAGCGCTGCGTGGTCAACCAGCGCAACGTGAAGCGCCACACCGAATCGTTCGCGCGCGCGCTGCGCGCGGCCCTGCGCGAGGACCCGGACGTGATCGTGATCGGCGAGCTGCGCGACCGCGAGACGATCTCGCTGGCCATGACCGCCGCCGAGACGGGTCACTTCGTGCTGGCCACGCTGCACACCGACAACGCGGTGCGCACGGTGAACCGCATCATCGGCTCGTTCCCGCCCGAGCAGCAGGACCAGGTGCGCGCGATGCTCTCCGAGTCACTGCGCGCGGTCATCTCGCAGCGGCTCCTGCCGCGCGCCGACGCGCGCGGCATGGTGCCGGCGGTCGAGATCCTGGTCGTGAACCGGCCGGTCGGCAACCTGATCCGCGAGGAGAAGACGGTCCAGATCCGCTCGACCATGCAGACCGGCGCCGCGTCGGGAATGTGTCTGCTCGACGCGTCGCTGGCCCAGCTGGTCAAGGCCGGCAGCGTGAAGCGCGACGAGGCACTGCTCCACGCCGAGGATCCGAAGCTGATCCCGGGCGGGAAGTGAGCGGAGAGACGACGTGGCGCAGATCGACGAGCTCCTCCGCTACCTGAAACAGCACAAAGGCTCCGACCTGCATCTCGCGGCGGGTCTCGAGCCGCGCATCCGCGTGAACGGCGAGCTGCGGGCCGTCGAAGGCCAGTCGCGGCTCGACGACGCCGGCCTGCGCAAGCTGCTGCGCGAGATGGCGACCCAGTCCCAGTGGACGACTTACGACGAGAAGCACGACCTCGACTTCGCCTACGGCCTCGAGGGCGTCGCGCGCTTTCGCGCCAACTTCTTCGTGCAGGAGCACGGCGCGGGCGCGGTGTTCCGCATGATCCCCGAGAAGATCGTGCCGCTCGAGGAGCTGCACCTGCCCAAGGCGATCGAGGGCCTGGTGCACCTGCGCAAGGGGCTGGTCGTGGTGACTGGCCCCACCGGCTCGGGCAAGTCGACCACGCTGGCGGCGATCATCGACAAGATCAACCGCACCTACGCCAAGCACATCCTCACGCTCGAGGACCCGGTCGAGTTCGTGCACGAGAACAAGAAGAGCGTGCTCTCGCACCGCGAGGTCGGCTCGCACACCCGGGGCTTCGGCCCCGGTCTGCGCGCCGCGATCCGCCAGGACGCGGACGTGGTGCTGGTGGGTGAGATGCGCGACTACGAGACGATCTCGCTCGCGCTCACCGCGGCCGAGATGGGCATGCTCGTGTTCGGCACGCTGCACACGAACAACGCGCCCAAGACGATCGACCGCATCATCGACACCTTCCCCTCCGACGAGCAGGCGCAGGTGCGGCTGTCGCTCGCCGAGTCACTCGGCGGCGTGGTCGCGCAGCTCTTGCTGCCGACCGCCGACGGCAAGGGCCGCGTCGCCGCCAACGAGATACTGCTCAAGACCAAGGCGCTGCCGAACATCATCCGCGAGGCGAACGTGGGCATGCTCGGCTCGTTCATCCAGCAGGGCAAGGCCGACGGCATGCAGCTCATGGACGACGCGCTGTTCGAGCTGGCCCAGGCCAAGAAGGTCGACCCGCACGACGCCTACGCCAAGGCGACCGACAAGCAGCGTTTCGAGCCGCTCCTGCCCAAGGAGTAGCCGGCCCGCGGGGCGTGATACGCTGCGCCCATGGTGAAGCTCAGCTTCTGTCTGCGCCGGCTGCCCCACCTGTCGCGCGAGGCGTTCCAGAAGTACTGGTTCGAGACACACGCGCCGCTCGTTCGGAAGCAAGCGGCCGCGCTGCGCATCCAGCGCTACGTGCAGACCCATACACTGCTCGGCGACGCCGCCGACGCGCTGCGAGCGACGCGCGGCGGCCCGCCCGGCTACGACGGCGTTGCCGAGCTGTGGTGGAAGAGCGAGGAGGACATCGCGGCCGCCCTCGGCACACCCGCGGGCGTCGAGGCGGGACGCATCCTCTTGGAAGACGAGCGCAAGTTCATCGACCTCGCGAACTCGCCGCTGTTCTGGGCGCGCGAGCGCGAGATCATCGCTGGGAAGTAACTTGGCCGTCGTGCTCGAGGTCTGGTCCGACTATCTGTGTCCGTGGTGCAACGTGGCGTCGATCCGGCTGGAGCGCGTCGCGGCCGAGGTCGGTCCCGAGCTCGAGATCGTGTGGAGAAGCTTCTTGCTCCGGCCCGCGCCCGAGCCGGGCCGCGACCTCGAGAAGTTCCGCCGCTACACCGAGCTGTGGCAGCGCGCCGCGCAGGAAGAGCCGACCGCGGAGTTCCACACCTGGGCGAGCGACGAGGGCCCGCCGTCTCACAGCGTGCCCGCGCACCTGGTGGCCAAGGCCGCTGCCTCGCTCGGCCCCGAGCCCTTCTATCTGATGCACCACGCGCTCCTGCACGCCTACTTCGTGCAGAGCCGCGACATCTCGAACGCGCAGACGCTGGCTGCGCTGTGGCGCGAGGTGGGGCTGCCCGAGTCCGAGCTCTCGCGCGCCATGGCGCCCGAGCTGTTGGAGCAGATCGCCAAAGAGCACAACCAGGCCATCGAGCTGGGCGTCGGCGGCGTGCCCGCCGTGCGCATGGTCGGCAACGACGTCGCGATCAGCGGCGCCCAGCCGCTCGAGGTCTACCGCCGCTGGGTCCGCCGCGCGCTCGACGCGGCCTAGGAGGAGTCACCGTGCGAATCGGATTGCAGATCCCGATCTTCACCTGGCCGGGCGGCGCCGCCGGGCTGTCCGCCAAGCTGCGCGAGATCGCTCAGGCCGCCGAGGAGGCGGGCTTCGCCAGCATCTGGGTCATGGACCACTTCTTCCAGATCCCGATGGTGGGCGCAGCCGAGCAGGAGATGCTCGAGGGCTACGCGGCACTCTCCTATCTCGCGGGAGTCACCCACCGCCCCAAGCTCGGCACCATGGTCACGGGAGTCACCTACCGCCATCCGGGGGTGCTCTTGAAGACGGTGACCACGCTCGACGTGCTGTCGGGCGGCCGCGCGTACCTGGGCATCGGCGCGGCCTGGTTCGAGCGCGAGCACGTGGGTTTGGGCGTGCCCTTCCCACCGCTCGCCGAGCGCTTCGAGAGGCTCGAGGAAACGCTGCGCATCGCCCTGCAGATGTGGTCGGGCAAGGTCGCGCCGTTCAACGGCAAGCACTACAAGCTGGCCGAGACACTGTGCGTGCCGGCGCCCATCACCCGCCCGCGGCCCAAGATCCTGATCGGCGGCGCGGGCGAGAAGAAGACGCTGCGCCTGGTCGCGCGCTACGCCGACGCCTGCAACCTATTCGCGTTCCTCGGTCCCGACGGCCTGGGCCGCAAGCTCGACGTGCTGCGCCGCCACTGTGACACCGAGAAGCGCGACTTCGGCGCGATCGAGAAGACGACGCTGGGCACCGCCTGGCTTGCGCCGGGCAAGCAGTCGGCCGCCGACCTGATCAAGGTGTGCCGCGAGCTCGCTGCCGTGGGCATCGACCAGGCGATCTTCAACCTGCCCAACGCCCACGACATCGCACCGCTGGTCACCTTCGGCAAGGAGATCATCCCCGCCGCCAGTAACTTCTGACTTCGTTCGCCTGCGGCTCACTGCGCGCGCCTCCGGCGCTTGCGGGCCTCGCTCAGGGCGGCCTTCGCTCGGCCTGACCTACAGCAGCGTGCCACCGAGAATCAGGTTCGCGATCGTGAAGTAGATGACGAGCCCGCTCACGTCGACGAGCGTGGCGACGAACGGCGCGGAGGCGCTCGCGGGGTCGACGCCCAGGCGGCGGAACAGGAACGGCAGGAGCGAGCCGGCGAGCGAGCCGAACAGCACCACGCCCACGAGGCTCCCCGCGACCGTGAAGGCCACGCGCAGGTAGTGCTCGCCGTAGAGCGGCGAGACCATCTGCCAGACCACGATGCGGAAGAAGCCGATCGTGCCCAGGAGCGAGCCCAGCGCCAGGCCCGAGGCGAACTCGCGCCGCACCACGCGCCACCAGTCGCGCAGGGTGACTTCGCCCAGCGCCATGGCGCGCACGACCAGGGTCGAGGCCTGTGAGCCCGAGTTGCCGCCGCTCGAGATGATCAGCGGCACGAACAGCGCCAGCACGACCGCGCGCGCGATCTCGTCCTCGAAGAACGCCATCGCGGTGGCGGTGAGCATCTCGCCGAGAAACAGCGCCGAGAGCCAGCCCGCGCGGCGCCGGAACATGCGGCCGAAGGCGATGTCGAGATACGGGGCCTCGAGGGCCTCCATGCCGCCGAGTTTCTGGATGTCCTCGGTGGCTTCTTCCTGCACGACGCCGACGATGTCGTCGAAGGTCACGATGCCCTTCATGTGACCCTCGGCGTCGACGACGGGGATCGCGATCAGGTCGTTCTCGGTGAAGACCTTGCTGACCTCCTCCTGGTCCTGGTCGTCGCGCACCATGACGATGTCTTTGCGCATGACCTCGCGCACCGTGCGCTCGGGCGGCGAGCCGAACAGCTCCCGGAACGACACCACGCCCAGCAGCTTCTGCTGGTCGTCGATCACGTACAGGTAGGAGATCACCTCGAGGTTCGTGCGCGCCTGCCGGCGCAGGTAGCCGATCGCCTCGTCGACCGTCATCTCGGGGCGCAGGCGCGCGTAGCGCGGGTTCATCAGCCCGCCGGCGGCGTCCTGCTTGTAGGCCAGGAGCGCCGTGACCTCCTTGCGCGTCGGGTCATCGAGCAGGCCGAGTAACTCGTTGCGCTCCTCGTCGGGGACCTGCTGCACCAGGTCGGCCGCGTCGTCGGGCGCGAGCAGGCGCATCCAGGAGCGGCGCTCGCTGCGCGGCAGCACGCGCATCAGCATGGCCAGGTCGGCCGCGGAGAGACCGAGGAAGAACTCCTCCGCGTCCTCGCGGCCGAGCAAGTGGAACGCCTCGACGCGCTCCTCGGGCGTGAGGATGCGCCAGATCGTGCGCAGGTCGGCGGGATTCAGATGGTCGTCTTCATCGACCAACGCTTGAGTCATTGCATCGCTCCGAGGCGCGCGAGCGCCGCGGGCAGCGCGCCGCGCGCGGATTCTCGCGCAGCGGCCGCGGGGCGTCTACGGCGTCGCCGTGTGAAACCAATCCGCCTGGATGAACTGCCGGGTGCGAATCTCTTCCCACGAGGCGCGCACCTCGGCGAGCGGCTCGCCGCCTTGGGTGGGCGCCTTCCTCGAATCGACATCGGCCGACAGGAAGAAGAGCTTGCGGCTGGTCTCTCGGGCCTCGGGCGAGGTATCGCGGAAGACGATCGCGTTGTGGAGCTCGAGCAGCGCGCGAGACAGGTCCTTCCACGCGCCGTCGCTCGGGGCATCGCTGGCGTAGAGGATCGCCTCTGCGGCCTGGATCTCGGTGCGATACGGGCCGGGATCGATGTGACCGTCGACGGGCGGGGACACCGGCGAGGCAGCCACCGGCGGCGGGGTCGTCGGCTCCGCTCGGCGACAGCCGGACAGGGCGACCCCCGCGGCGCAGAGTGCGATCGCGGCGGTCCTGCGCGGACCCGGCGTCATCGTCCATCCCATCGGCGCGTAGCTTGCCCCGCGCACTCGAACGGGGTCAACGCAGCTTCAGAACCTGCGCGCAGCCGAGCGAAGGCCGCCCTGAGCGAGGCCCGCAAGCGGCGCAAGCCGAGCGCAGTGAGCCGCAGGCGAACGAAGTCTATAAGACGTCGATCGCGTCTTCCGGAAACACCCCGAGATAGGCGAGCGCGGCGTGGGTGAGCTCGTCGACGAACGAGATTCCAGGCGGCACGAACTTCGCGTCGAGCAGGCGGCTGGTGAGCATGGCGTTGATCATGCGGCCCACGAAGCCCGCGGCGACCACCGGGATCGGGTGGAGGATCTCATGGCGCCGTGCGACCACGAGCTTCACGAACAGCTCCTCCATCTGCTTCGAGAGTCTCTCGGCGCGCGCGTAGAAGCTCGGGTCGTTGATGCTGCGCAGCGCGAAGGCGCGCAGCTGGCCGCGGCGCTGGTCGTTCACGCGCACCTGGAACGCGACGAGCTCGCGCACGATCTCGCAGATCGACGCGCCTGCCCAGCGCTTGTCGTCGAGCGCCACCTGCGCGGTCGCCCACGCCTCTTCCACGAAGCGCTGGTGCAGCGCCGCGAGCAGGCTGTCCTTGTCCGGGAAGCGCGTGTAGAACGCGCCCACCGACGATCCCGCGCGGCGCGCGATTTCCGCGACCGACGCGTCCTCCCAGCTCTTCTCGTTCAGCAGCGCTTCCGTCGCGTCGAGGATGCGCGAGAGAGTCAGCTGACTCCGCGCCTGCTGCGGCGGGCGGACCCACACGAGCTCCGGAAGTGGGGCGCTGGGGGTCGAGAGCTGGGGGGCGGCCATGGGGTCTCCTTCGAGTGAGGCGCTCGAGTGAGGCGCGGTGGTCGGTCGATGGACTGTTCGGTCCGCAGTTTTGAACTAAAAGCCACGAACCCGAATTTCGGTTCTGATCTGAGCGGGTTATACCGGTCGGACCAAGGCGGCGTCAACAAGAATCTGTGGTTTTACAAAATGAGCGGAGGCGGATTCGGGTGGCCGCGCTCAGTGCTGCCCAAAGTCCCAGCCGTCCCCGATCTTGTAGGAAGCGAGCACCCGCCGGGCCGTGGTGGTCACGTGCACCTCGTCCGGGCCGTCGTAGATGCGCGCGAAGCGGGCGTGGCGGTACATGCGCTCGAGCGGGGTGTCCTCGGTGACGCCCTTCGCGCCCCAGACCTGGATCGCGCGGTCGACCACGTTGTGCAGCATTTGCGCGCCGTAGACCTTGATCATGCCGATCTCGACCCGCGCCTCGTCGCCGCGGTCGATCTTCTGCGCGGCCGCCAGGGTGAGCATGCGACTTGCCTGTATCTCGCACAGGCTGTCGAACACGAACTTCTGGATCTGCTGGTGCTGGCCGAGGGTCTTGCCGAAGGCCACACGCGAGTTCGCGCGCTCGCACAAGAGGTCGAACGCGCGCTGCGCCTGGCCGAGCCAGCGCATGCAGTGGAAGATGCGGCCCGGGCCGAGCCGGCGCTGGGCGATCTTGAACCCGCCGCCGCGCGGGCCGAGCAGGTTCTTGCGGGGCACGCGCACGTTGTCGTACTGCACCTCGCAGTGGCCGCCGTAGTGACCCATGACGCGCACGTCGCGCACGATGTTGTAGCCGGGCGTGTCGGTGGGCACGATGATCATCGAGAACGCGTCGTGTGACTGCGCGTCGGGCTCGGTGCGGCACATGACGGTGGTGTAGGCCGCCACGTCCGCCCCGCTGGTGAACCACTTGCGGCCGTTGATCACCCAGTGGTCGCCCTGGAGATCGGCACGCGTCTGGAGCTGCGTGGGGTCGGAGCTCGCGACGTCGGGCTCGGTCATGGCGAAGCTCGGGAACACGTCTCCGTCGACGAGCGGGCGCAGGTACTTGTCGCGCCACTCGCTGTCAGCGAACTCGTGCAGCATGAGCGAGTCCTGCAGCGAGTGAGTGCCGAGCGCGACCATGGCCACGCTCGAACGGCCGACCACCTCGTTCACGTACACGTAGTCGAGGAAGGGCATGCCGTGGCCGCCGATCTCGCGCGGGTGACCGAGCGCCCACAGGCCCTCTTCCTTGGCCGCCTTCATCAGGTCGCGCATGACCGCGCGGCCCTGCTCGCCGCCGCGCTCCTCGACGAGGGGCTCGACGGGGTAGCAGCGCTCCTCGACGAAGCGCGCGACCCGGTCGCGGACCTCGCGCACATGCTCTGGAACCTCGAAGGACATGACCCCTCCCCTCGCTGGGTGCGCAAGCCTAGATCCGACGACGCGCGCGGTTCAAGAGAGGGTCTTTGCAAGATTGGCCGAGTGGGCTACCCACCCCCTTTCCATGACCACTCCTGCCTGGAGGGAAGGCAGCAAGCTGGTCCACCCCTACAACCCCGAGCTAGGGGTGGGCTTCGTCCGGCGCGTCGAGGGCCGCTATCTGGTGGTCTACTTCCCGGCGGTCGAGCGCGAAGTCACGATGGCCGCGCAGGGCGCGGGCCTCGTGCCGATGATCCTGCCGCCCGGCGCACCTGCGATCGAGCTGGCGACGAGCACCGAGGTGCGCATCGCCAGCTGGGACGGCGAGCGCTACGTGCTCGCCGACGGCCGGCGCGTCGAGGACAAGGAGATCTGGCCTCTGGAGCAAAGCTCCGGGCCGATCGAACGACTGGCGCAGTTCCGGCTGGATCGGATGGGCTCGTTCCGCAACCGCATCGAGGGCCTGCAGCTGCGCAAGCTGCGCGAGGCCGGCGGGCTGGGCTCGTTCCTGGGCGGGCGCATCGCCTTGTTCCCGCACCAGCTGCACACGGCCCTGGCGGCGGTGCGCACCGACCCCGTGCGCTGGCTCCTGGCCGACGAGGTCGGGCTGGGCAAGACCATCGTCGCGTGTCTCATCCTCTCGGCCTTGATCCGCACCGGCCGCGCCAAGCGCGCGCTCGTGATCGCCCCGTCGACCTTGACCGTGCAGTGGCTCGGCGAGCTCTACCGCAAGTTCCACCAGGTGTTCGTGCTGATCGACGAGGCGCGCATCGAGAGCGTCGAGCGCGACTACGGCGAGGGCAACAACCCCTTCGACGTGCACCCCTTCGGCGTGGTCTCGATGGAGGACCTGGCGGCGGACCCGGCGCTCGCGCGCCAGGCGCGCAACGCGGACCTCGACCTGGTGATCGTCGACGAGGCGCACCGGCTGGCGCTCGAGCACTTCGACGCCGCGGTCGCGCCGCTGGTGAAGAGCGCCACTCACTCGATCCTGCTCACGGCCACGCCGCTCTCGGCCGACAAGCGCGGCTTCTTCCACCTGCTGCAGCTCTTGCACCCGGAGAGCTTCGCGTCGTTCGAGGCCTTCGACGCCGCCGTCGGCTCGGGCGGGGCGGTGTTTCCCTGCACGAGCGCCGTGCGCCGCTCCGACCTGGGCGGCCTGCCGCCGCGCAAGCCCGAGCCGGTCGACGTGGCCGCGTTCGGCAAGGACCCGCGCAAGGATCCGCGCACCGAGTGGCTGTCGGCGCGCGTGCGCGAGTGGCACCGGAAGAAGGAGAAGGCGCTGGTCTTCGTGCACGACCTAGACCGGCTCGAGAAGCTGAAGAAGCAGCTCGAGCAGGCCACGCGCACGCACATCGCCGTCTTCCACGAGTCACTGACGCCCGCGCAGCGCGACATCGAGGTCGCGCGCTTCCGCGAGACCCACCTGCCCGTGCTGATCTGCACCGAGGCCGGCGCCGAGGGCCGCAACTTCCAGTTCTGCGACCGCATGGTGCACTACGACCTGCCGAGCGACCCGGTCGCGCTCGAGCAGCGCATCGGCCGGCTCGACCGCATCGGCCGCACGAAAGACGTCGAGATCGTGTACTTCCGGGGCGCGCACGCGCAGCCCGACGTGGCGCGGCTGTACGAGAGACTCGACCTGTTCGCGCGCCCGTCGGCGGGGCTCGACCTGGCGCTGGCCGGCGTGCGCGCGGCGGTGGAGCGCGCGCAGGCCGACGAGAGCGCGATCGACGTCGACGCGCTGGTGGCCGAGATCGACGCCGCGCGCGCCCAGCAGGTCGCCGACATTCCGCGCGTGATCTACCGCGACGCCTACGACGCCTCGCAGGCCGAGCGCCTGCTCGCGCTCGTGCCGCCCGAGCTCGAGCAGCACATGCGCCGCTTCTGCCTGGGCGCGGCCAACGACCTCGGGCTCAAGATCGTCGAGAAGGGCGGCACGGCGCTCTACTACCTGGAGATGGGCACCTCGCTCACGGTCGAGTCACTGCCCGGCGTGCGCGACGAGAGCCGCTGGCTCGGCACCTTCGACCGCGTGGAGGCGCTGGAGAAGGACGAGCTCGAGTTCTTCGCCAGCGGTCACCCGCTGGTCGAGGGTCTCCTGCTCGAGCTCGAGGACGGCGTGCGCGGCCGCGCGGCCATGTTCACGGTGCCCTCGGCCGAGCTGCGCGGCGCGGGCGTGATCTGCGTGTTCAAGGACGGGCCGGACTGGAGCGCGGTGGTGTTCGACACCAAGGGCGAGCCGCGGCCGGAGTGGGCGCCGAAGATCGTCGAGTCACTCGGCAAGGCCAAGGCCGCCAAGCCCGAGGAGCTCGGGCTCGACCAGCGCGCCACCGAAGGCATCCGCGAGCTGGGCAGCATGTGCGAGCTCGAGGCGGCAGAGTCCGCGGTGCTCGAGGCCGCCGCGTTCTTCCGCTTCGTGCCCGAGAGCGCGCCCGGCTCGTAGCCGTACAGCGCGCGCACGAACAGCGGGTCGTCGCCGGCGACGGGAATGCTGCCGATCTCGCCCGCGTGTCCGAAGCGGATCGGCAGCTGCATGTCCCCGAGGTCGTCGGACACGCACAGGAGCGTCTCTCCTGCGACCGAGTCGGGCGGCGTCCAGTAGCCGTACATCAGGCTCTCGCCCGCGCCGAACAGCGATCGGCCGCCCAGGCGCCAGCGCGGTCCGCCCTGGGGCTGGTAGAAGCCGATCAGGCTCGAGGTGGCGTAGCGGTCGAAGGTCACGATCACGGGTGACTGGCCCGTCTCGGCGCGCACTCTCTGCGCGAAGCCGTCGACCGATGCGGCGATCGCGCGCCAGTGCTGCGCCCAGCGCGTGCCGTTGGGGAACTCGCTGCCGGGCACACCGAGCGCGAGTGAGTGCAACCCGAAGCCGTAGCCGAGCAGCGCGAGCCAGAGACTCGGCGCGGTGAGCGAGGCGGCCAGCCGGCCCGCGCGATCGTCGCGCGCCAGCCCGGCGCGCACGAGCAGCGCGGCGGCCGCGGGCAGCAGCGCGAGCCAGAGCGGCCCGGTCCAGTTCACCTTGGGCTGGTGCGCAAGCGAGAACAGCACGAACACGACCAGCGGCGCGAACACGGCCAGCGCCGCGAAGCGCCAGTGGCGCTTGCGCTCGCTGCCCGACGGCTCGGGGTCGAGCGCGCGCCGGACCTGACTGCGGCGCAGCGCGAACAGCGCGGCGAGCGCGCCCGGGCCGAGCAACACGAGCACGCTGCCGATCAGCCGGTGCAGGCCGAAGGCCGCCGGGTCGTCGAGCCTGCGCCGGGTCTGGAACAGGAACGACGCCCAGTCGTTCTGGTAGTTCCAGATCAGCACGGGCGAGAACAGCGCGAGCGCGACCAGGCCCGCGAGATACGGACCGGGCCGGCGCAGCTCGCCGCGCGCGCGGCGGTCGGCCAGCAGGAACAGGAGCGCGCCCACGCCGAGCAGCGCGATCGTGTACTTCGCGAGCAGGCCCACGCCCAGACACGCGCCGACCCACGGCCAGGCGCGCGGGCGCAGCTCGACCAGCGCGTACCACAGCGCCAGCAGCGCACCGGCCCAGGCCGCCGCCAGCGGCGCATCGGGAGTCATGAGCACGCCGCTCGCGAAGCCGAACGGAGTGGCCGAGAGCAGCGCGACCGCCGCCGCGCCCGCGGTGCGTCCGAACCAGCGCACGGTCAGCGCGCCGCAGCAGGTTGCGGTGATCACCGAGCACGCGATCGCGCCCAGCCGCACGCTCCACTCACTGTGACCGACGAGCTTGGTGCCCGCGGAGATCAGCCAGGCGACGAGCGGCGGATGGTCCAGATACGACAGGTCCAGGTGCTGGGCGTAGCTCCAGTAGTAGGCCTCCTCGGGCAGGAGCTCGAGCGCGCCCGCGTACGCGATGCGCAGGGCCAGCAGGTAGGCGGCCACGCCCAGACACGCGAGCTGCAGCGCGCGCTCGCGCGTTTCGGGACGGAGCTCGGGGGCGAGCACGAAGCCGCGCACGGTCGCGGCCAGGATCGCGAGCCCGGCGGCCTGCGCGAGCGCGAACGCCGCGAGCGGCCCGAGAGCCGTATTGCGCGCCAGGCTGGCGAGCGCGCCGCCGCGCAGGAAGATCGCCAGGAGACTCACTGCCCCGAAGCGCAGCGCGCGCCGGCCGTAGAGCCCCCGGAAGCACAGCGGGAGCGCGAGCGCCGCGCCCGCGCCACCGGCGGCCAGGTTCGCGCCGGCCAGCAGCACCCCGCGCCGCGCCAGCCAGGCGAAGAGCGCGAAGTCGACGAGCGCCCCCGCGGCGACGGCCGCGAGCACCCGCGCGATCGGCGGCCCTTCCAGCCGTGCGTCCCCGCGTTGCTGCATGAAGCGCTTGGGTAGCAGGTCGCTCTCCCGCCGGCTCCGCTCGCACTCGTCGTGAGTCGAGTCTAAGGAGTGGCTCACTCCTGGCCGGCCGCGAGCAGCTGCCGCAGTCTCTCGACCGCGACGGCCGAGACGGCAGCCTGGAGATTGTAACAAGGGATGAAGCCCGCCATGGGCACGCGCACGCGCGCGTCGCAGCGCGCCAGCACCTCGGGCGGAACGCCCCCGTTCTCGCCGCCCACCACGAACACGCGCGGCCCGGTCAGGTCGGTGGCGAAATGACTCGCCTCGCCCGCCTCGTCGACGGCGAGCACGCGGTGGCCGTGCGCCCGGGCCGCGTCGAGCACCTCCTGCGCGCGGGCCCAGAACACGGGCATGAACTTGTCGGCGCGCATCGAGGCGCGCAGCGCGGCGCGCTTGGCCTCATGGTCGAAGCCGGCATCGACCGCGATGCCGTCGGCGCCCGAGACCTCGGCGGTGCGCACCACCATGCCCACGTTGCCGGGGTACGCCACCCCGACCAGCAGCCAGAAGGCGCCGCCGCGCGCGAGTGACTCGTCGAGGCTCGCCGCCGGGTCACGGCCCACGAGCGCGAGCGCGTCCTCGGCGGGCCGGACCACGGAGAGTCTCGCGATCACGTTGCGGGTGATCGTGCGGACCGCCACGCCGCGCTCCTCGGCGCTGGCGATCAGCCGGCGCACGTCCTCGGCGCGCGCGTCGTCGGCGACGAGCAGGAGGCGCACGTCCTCGGCCGCGCGCAGCGCGCGCTCGATCTCCAGAACGCCCGCGATCTGGCGCACGCGGCCCATGGCCGCGCAGTCTACTGGAGCTCGCAGCCGAACCCGATCCCCGGCGCGAGCCCGGCGAGCGCCCGCCGCAACAGCGCCGCGTCGAGCACGTCGCAGGCCCCGCCGGCGAGCGAGCCCACGTCGCACTTCTGCGGCGCGGGCAGCGGAACGGACGGCCGCGACAGGAAGTCGCGCAGCGCCATCACGTCGGCCACGTCGACGTGGCCGTCGTCGGAGACGTCGCCGCACTGACACGCGTTGCCGACGCCGTCGGGCGGCGCCGCACTGCCCACGCCGCCCGAGTCGGCCTGACCCGGATCGGCGGCGAGCGGGCACACGTCGAGCGCGTCCTCCACGCCGTCGCCGTCGGCGTCGCCGCCCGCGGGCGCGAGGCTGCCGCCCAGGTGGCCGCGCACCACGAAGCCGCTCGGGCTGGCGGTCGCGAACAGCGCGTCGGTGGTCGTGAGTCCGGCGCCGCCGGTCGCGCGCAGGAGCAGCGGGCCGGGGCAGCACTCCTGGCCGATCACTCCGGCCGCACCGGTCGCGGCGAGTGTCTCGGGCGGGCCGAAGCGCGAGGCGAGCAGCGGGTGAGAGCGCGCGAGGTTGCGCGGGTCGAACGCCGCCAGCGCGAGCCCGCCGTCGTTGTAGGAGGTCGCCGCCGCGAAGTCACCCGAGGGCGCGAAGCGGGTCACGGGCACGTAGGAGTACACGCCGCCCGAGCCGGGCGGCGGCGACAGCACGATCGGGCTCGCGCCGCCGCGCACCACGCGCGAGCGCAGGCACGGCACGCCGCCGGCGCTCGGACCGCTGCCGTCGTTGCACGAGGGCCGCTGCACGCGCGGGTCGACGGGCGCCGCCGGCAGCGCGTCCACGCCGCGCAGGTCGACGGCGTACAGGCGCCGGAACGTGGCGGAGCCGGTGACTCCCACCGAGCCGGTCGGGTCGAGCGCGAGCGCGCTCGAAGGGTTGGCGGCGCCCAGCGGGATCGAGCCCACGAGTGACCCGCTCTGCGGATCGATGATGTCGATCGAGCCCTGACCCGTGACCAGCGGCGGGAACGAGGCGTCGAAGATGCCCGCGTTCGTGACGGCCACGCGCCCGCCCGGCAGCACGCTGAGCGCGATCGGGTTCGGGTCCGAGGTGATGGCGAAGAACGGGCTGGCCGGCGCGATCGCCGGCGTGGAGCCGGAGTCGTCGAGCGTGAAGAACAGCACCGTGCCCGGGTTGTAGACCGGGTTCGAGCCGGTCTGCTGCAGGTTCGAGCTGGCCACGACCAGCCGGTTCCCGACTCGCACCACGCCGGAGGTGAAGTTGGTCTTGAAGCTCGTGATCGCCGCGCCGCCGCCGCCGTTCTGGTAGCGCGTGAACGCGCCCGTGAGCGTCTGCCGCGTGGGCACCGCCGTGCGGGTCTGGCCGGAGTAGCTGATCGTGACTCCCGCGCCGGTCGCGTAGTTGAACGGCACGGCCAGCTCGCAGGCCGAGGTGTGGATCCAGCCGCGGGTGGGCCCCGTGGGCTCGAGCCAGAAGCCCCCGAGGCGCGGGGTGTTGAAGGGCGACGACTCGCTGCAGTTCAGGTTGCCCGCGAGCCCGTACGACGGAGTCACGAGCGCCAGCGACTGGCCGGTCGCCGTTCGCAGCGGGTAGATGCCCGGGTCGGTCTCCGAGTCGGCGATGAACGCCCGGTTGGGGTCCGCCGGACTCACTTCGAGCCCGGGCGCCGAGGTGGTGCCGAACAGCAGCGTGTCGCCCGAGCCGACCGTGAGCGTGACCGCGAGCAGCGCGGCAATCACGGCGCGGCCCCGCGGATACGCACCACCCAGAGCGTCTGTCGCGAGAGCGGCTGGCCGAACGAGTCGTAGCGCTGCTCGTGACCGAGATTGCTCGCCTCGAGCGACAGCGCGAGCGTGTCGGGCAGGAACTGGAGCCGCGGAATGCGGTTCGGCCGCAGCACCACGCCGGCGTTCACCACGAAGGTCGCCGGCGCCAGCGGCACCTGTCCCACGCGGTAGGCGAAGTCGCTGTCGTAGTGCAGCTGCGCCCATGGCCGCAGCACGCCCAGCTCGAGCGCGGCGTTGGCCGAGACCGAGTTCATGGGCACGTGAGGCACCACGGGCCGGATGCCGCTGTCGAAAGCCACGCCCGCCTGTGACCGGTCGAGATAGCGCGCGTCGGTGTAGGTGTAGGAGCCGCCGAGCTCGAGCACGCGCAGCCAGGTGGACTGGAACGACAGCTCGCCGCCGAGCGCGCGCTGCGGGCCGGTGTTGAGCGGCATGTAGCTGTTGCCCCGGCTCAACAGCCACTCGATGCCCTGGTCGAGCTCGCGCTGGAAGAGACTCACCTGCAGCCCCAGGTCGCGCACCCAGCCCGCGCCGTCCGACGCCAGCTCGAAGCCCACGTCGGCGTTCCAGCCGCGCTCGGGCTCGAGCTCGGGGTTGCCGCGGATGAAGGTCCAGTCGGGGTGGTAGAGCTCCGTGAACGTGGGCCGGCGCAGCACGCGCTTCCAGTTGGCTTTGAAGCGGAAGCCGGGCGCGACTTCCAGGATCGCGCCCACGGCCGGCAGCCACGCGGTCGGATCGTGCGGCTGTGTCTCGACGAACGACTGCGACACCGACGAGCGCGCCAGCCCCGAGCTCGAGCTCGCCAGCTCGACGCCGAAGCCGGGCAGGATGCGCAGCGTGCGCCCGAAGAACGCGAGCTCCGGCAGGAGTGACACCGAGCCGAGCGTGCGCCGGTGCAGGTCCGCGTCGGAAGAGTCGACCGTGGTGTAGCGCAGGCCGGCCACCGCACGCCCGGAGAGCTCGACCCAGTCCCAAGTGACTCGCTCGGCGGACCAACTGGTCTCGAGCGCCGACTCGCGCTCGCGCCACGACGCGCTGTCGCGGCCGCCCGTGTTCAGCGGGCTCACGAAGCCGCAGGCGCCGCCGGGGTCCTCGAGGTCGTCGTCGTCGCTGCGCACCGAGCCCGCGAGCTCGAAGGCGCCGCCGAGGAAACGCTGACTCACGAGCGCGAGCCGGGCCAGGCCGCGCTGGTAGCTCTCGTCGCTGGTCGTGCACGAGATGTCCTCGCTGGTCGCGTTCTCGCGCGGCTTGCCGTACACGCTGCCCGGCTGGCCGCCGTCGCGCCGGTAGAGATCGACGGACGCATCGAGGCTGGTGAACTGACCCAGGAGCAGGCTGCCGCGCAGCAGCCCGGAGTCCTCGCTGGAGTCGGCGTTCAGCCGGCGGAACGTGAAGGTCCGGCCCGGATCGCGCGACGGCAGGTCGAAGAGATAGTCGTTCCGGGCCGAGAGCCGCGAGTAACTCAGGAGCGCGCTGCCGCGGTCGCCCGCGCCCGAGAGCGTGATGTCGCCGCCGCGCAGCGTGGTGCTGCCGGCCGTGAGCGACGCGTCGGCGTGCGGGCCGTCGCTCGCGGCCTTGCGCGTGGTGATCAGCACCACGCCGCCGACGGCGTCGCTGCCGAAGCGCGCGGCGCCGCCGCCGCGAATCACTTCGATCTCTTGGACCTGGCGCACGGGGATGGTCGACAGGTCCGCCGCGCCGCGCTCGGGTGAATTGAGCCGGACGCCGTCGAGCAGCACCAGCACCTGCTCGGGCTTGGAGCCGCGCAGCCCGAGCGTGCTGCGCGAGCCGATTCCCCCGCTGCGAGTCACCTTCGCGCCGGGCACCTGGTCGAGCAATTCCTCGACGGTGGCGAAGCGATCGTCGTACTTCGTGGCGTCGATCACGGTCGAGAACGCCGACGGGTCGTCCGCCGACTCGTGCAGCTCGCCCGCGAGCACGCTGCGTGCAGCCAGTACGCACGCCAGGGCCGCGCAAGTGAGTCGAGACGACGCCAAGTGACTCCCTCCTCGGAGAGCGGGACTTCGTCCCGAGCGCTCGGCAGGTCTCCTGGCTCAGGGTTACTTCGCCGTTCCGAGCCTTCCCGGGAGCGGCGCTCCCAGTGGCATGTCTCGGACTGACTTCCCCGACGTGGGGAACCCCATCACAGTGGCGGGACCGCGGCCGATTCTCACGGCCTTCCCTTAACCGAGCTCACCGCGACCTGTATCACCCCGCAACCTGCAGCGTCAACCGAGCGCGTGGGCAGGGTGGCCGCGCGCTCGACAGGACTGCGGTTTGACTCCGACGGCGGTGCGAGGTAGAAGACCAACAACAAGAGTCGCGTCAGGTGTCGGGAAGCCGGTGAGAGTCCGGCGCGAGCCCGTCGCTGTGACCGGGGACGAACGCCGAATCATGCCACTGGAGCCGCCTCGCGGCTCCGGGAAGGCTCGGCGGGAGGACGATCCGGGAGCCAGAAGACCGGCCTGGCGCGTGGAATGAACGTCCGAAATGCGACTCCGAAAGCGAGTCGAGGAGTTCTTGCATGAGAGCCATCGCGCTCACCGCCGTCGTCTTTTCGTCCCTGGCCACGCGTGTGCTCGCGTCCTCCTTTGCCAGCGAGGTCGTGAGTTACACGCCCGGCTCGAACGTCAGCGCGGGCTACACGGACCCGAACGTGGCGCTCGGCTCGCCGGGGCGCGCCACCGGCACGGGCCCGTTCGACGGGTCGCTCACGCCGTTCAACGCGCCGTACCAGTCGAGCGACGTGGTCTCGATCGGCGCCGGCGGACAGCTCACGGTGCGCTTCGACCACCCCGTCGCCGACGACGGCGCCAACCCGTACGGCATCGACCTCCTGGTGTACGGAAACGCCTTCCTGGGCATCGACTTCAACACCGGTCTCGCCGACGGCACGGTGTTCGCCGAGCCGGCGCGCATCGCGGTGAGTCAGGACGGCGTGACCTGGTACACCGCGACAGTGACTGCCGACGGCATGTTCCCGACGCTGGCGTACCAGGACGTGACCGACCCCTTCGGCTCCGACGGCTCGATCCCGACCCGCTACACCCAGCCCGTCGACCCGGCGCTCGGGCTCGGCGACTTCGCGGGCAAGACGACGGCCGAGATCGCGGCGCTCTACGCGGGCGGCGGCGGCGGTGTGGGCGTCGACCTGGCCGCGCTCGGCCTGCCCTGGATCCAGTACGTGCGCGTGTTCCAGGACGCCGGTGACGCCTACGCGAGCGACGTCGACGCCTTCGCGATCGTGCCGGAGCCCGGCGCGGCCGGACTGCTGGCGCTGGCGGCGCTGGGACTCACTTGGTCTCGAGCGCGAGCACGGCGTCCCAGTCGGCCGGCGGCGGGCTCGACTCGAGCTCGCTGACGCGCGCGCGCAGGAACCGCGCCGGGGCGTCGTCCGGCGCCGCTGCCAGGAGCTCGTCGAGCGCGCGCAGTGACTCTCCGAACGCGCGCGCGCGGTACGCGGCGAGCGCGCGCTCGTAGAGCGCACACGCGCGCCGCGCCTGCGGGGTGGCGGCGGAGTCCTGCGCGATCAGCTCGAACAGCCGCACGGGCTGGCGGCGGCCGACCACGCGCACGCGGTCGAGCTCGCGCAGCAGGAACCCGGCACCGAGCCGCTCGCGCGTGGCTTCGGAGACGAGCAAGCGCGTGCCGTAGAGCTTGTTCGCGCCCTCGATGCGCGCGGCGAGGTTCATGCCGTCGCCCACGATCCCGTACGCGCCGCGCTCGGCCGAGCCGATCTCGCCCGCCACCAGCTCCGCGCTGTGCAAGCCCAGGCGGTAGCTCGGGGCAATCACTCCGCGCCGCTCCCAGCGGCCGCGCAGCGCGTCGAGGCGCGCCGCGGCGGCGAGCGCGGCGCGGCACGCGCGGGGCGCGTGGTCGGGCTGCGGGATGGGCGCGCCCCAGAACGCCACCACGCCGTCGCCCTGGAACTCCTTGACCGTGCCGTCCTCCTCGAGCACGGCGCCGCACACCGCCTCGAAATACTCGTTCAGGTGGGCGACCACGACTTCGGGCGGGAGCTCCTCGGCCAGCGCCGTGAAGCCGCCGAGGTCGACGAACATCACCGTCAGCTCGCGGCGCGCGCCGGCCAGAGTCACGCGGCCCGGGTCGCGCAGCAGCTCGGCCGCGACCTTCTTGCTCACGTAGCGCTCGAGCGTGCTCTTGATCAGCTCGCGCTCGCGCAGGCCCGCGGCCATCTCGTTGAAGGCGTCGCCGAGTGATTCGAGCTCGTCGCCGGTCGCGATCGAGACGCGCGCGTCCAGGTCGCCTCGGCCCACGCGGCGCGCCGCGCGCCCCAGGTCGGAGAGCGGGTTGGTGATGCCGCGCGCCAGCGCGTAGCCGACGCCGAGCGCGCCGGCGAGCACGAGCAGGCCGACACCGGAGAGTGTCGTGCGCAGCTCGCGGAACGCGGCGAGCTCGCCCGAGAGCGAAGTCAGGAGCACGAAGCCGGCGTCGGCCTGGGGCGTGCCCGGGTCGAGCTCCGAGCGCAGCGCCAGGAAGCGCTCGTCGTCGAGCTGCAGCTCGGCCATGCCGCGGCCCGGGTCGCGGGCGCGCTCCATGCGCTCGAGCGCGACCGGCAGCGCGCCCTCGTGCGCGGCCGAGAGCGTGGTCGCGATCACCCGTCCGCGCGAGACCAGGGCCAGGTCGACGCCGGTGATCCCGCGCAGTGACTCGAGCAGCTCGCGGTCGAGCGGCTCGCCCAGCAGCACGATGCCGTGCACCTCGTCGTCGAAGACCACCGGCTCGCCGCGCACGAGATACAGCGCCGGCGACGGATACGCGGGCGCCAGCCGCGCGTCGCCGACCACGGCGTCGCCGTCGAGCCAGATCCAGGTGGCGCGCGCGCCGTCGGCCACGCTCTTCACGCGGCCGAGCGCGAGCAGGTCCTGGCCGAAGCGCTCCGGGTCGGCGCGGCTGTAGAGCAGGCGCCCGTGCGCGTCGGTCAGCGCGAACACCACGAGCTTCTCCTTGGCGGCGAGCGAGGGCAGCGCCGACTGCAGGCGCAGGTTGGCGTCGTGCAGCGCGTCCTCGGGCGCGGCGCCGCCGAAGCCCAGGTCGGCCGCGGCCAGCGAGGCCGTGGACAGGATCGTGCGCAGCTGCGGGTTCGCGCGCGAGAGCGCGTCGATCTCGGCCGAGGCGTACTGCGCGCGCAGCCGCTGCAGCTCGTGGAACGCGGTGAGCGTGCGGTCGAAGCGCGCGCGTGACTCGCTGCGCACGCGCTCCAGCGCTGCGTCCTGGGCGACCGCGAGCGCGACGGCCAGCGCCACGCCGACCAGGCCGCACAGGGCGATCCAGATCTTGGTGCGGAAGCGCAGGCGCAGCCGCGCGGCCATCGCTCAATTCCCGTCGTAGGTCGGCGGCGGCGGATAGGGCGTGCCGTCCTTGCGCAGGTGCGGCGGGATCGCCTGGGTCTGCTCGAGCGTGAGCTCCACCGCAACCTCGCCGCCGGCGGGTATCTCGACGTCGCGAGTCACCCGCTGCGCGCCGGGCATCCAGGCGTTCAGTGCGTGCTTGCCCGCGCGCACGCCGCGCAGCTCGAACGCGCCGTCCTCGCCGGTCAGCGCGAACGCGCGGTTTTCCAGCACCACCACGTAGGAGATCATCTGCGGGTGGATGTTGCAGTAAACGGGCACGAGGCCGGGCTTGTCGAAGGTCTGGGTGCGCGGCGGGTCGCTCGACTTGTACTGACCCAGGTCGAACGACATCGCGGGCGCGACCGAGAACACGTTGTGGTACAGGCGGTCGCGGTTCGGGAAGCTCACCGTCTGACCGGCCACGATCGGCAGGAGGCGCGGCGCAAAGCGCTCGTTCTGCTGCACGAGCTGCGCGACCTCTCGGGGCGCCGGCTCCTCGTAGCCGGTCACGTACAGCAAGACGCCGCTCTTGTCGTCGCTCTCGCCGATGCGCCCGAAGAAGCCCTTCTTCAGCACCTTCACGCTGCCCTTCACGCTGCCGGTGGGCTCGGCCGCGCGCGCCGGCCCGACCGAGGCGAGCGCGAACAGCACGAGCGCGAGCGCCAGCCGCCGCATGGGCTCAGATGACTCCGCGCTCCCGCAGCCGGGCGCGCTCGCCGGGAGTCACTCCCAGCTCTTCGAGCAGCTCGTCGGTGTGCGCGCCGAGCGCCGGCGCCGCGGCCCGCACGCCGACGGGCGTGCGCGAGAACTTCGCGGCCGGGCCGACCAGCGGCGCCCGCTGGCCGTTCTCGAGCTCCACGCTCTGCAGCATGTCGCGCTCGCGCACGTGAGGGTCGCCGGCGGCGTCGGCGTAGCGGCGCACGGCCGAGGCGGGGAGCCGCGCCGCCACGAGTGTCTCGACCACCTCCGCCACGCGCTGCGGCCCGACCCAGGCCTCGATCAGCGCGTTCAGCTCCGGGCGCCTGGTGACTCGCAGCCGGCCGGTGGCGTAGGCGGGATCGTCCGCCAGCTCTGGCCGGCCCAGCAGGCCCGCCAGCACGCGCCAGTGCGCGTCGAGCAGGACGCCGAGCATCACGTAGCCGTCGCTGCAGCGGTACACCCCGGCCGGCGCGGCGACCACGAACTGACTGCCCATGCGCGGCAGGTCGACGCCGAGCGCCGCCAGCATCGGGTAGCCGTTCGACTGGAACAAGAGCGCATCCTGCAGCGCCACGTCCACGTGCTGGCCTTCGCCCGTGCGGTCACGGTGGCGCAGCGCGGCCAGCGCCGCGAGCGCGCCGTGCAGCCCGCCCAGGTCGTCGCCGATGAAGGTCGGCGCCTTCACCGGCGGCCCCCCCGGCTCGCCGTTGAGTGACAGCCAGCCGCTGGCGGCCTGCGCCATGGGGTCGTAGCCCGCGCGCTCGCGGTCGGGGCCGAACTGGCCGAAGCCGCTGATCGACACGTAGACCACGTCGGGCCGCACCGCGTGCACGTCGTCGTAGCCGAGCCCCCATTCCGCCATCGTGCCTGGGCGGAAGTTCTCGACCACCACGTCGGCGCTGCGCGCGAGTCGCAGAAACAAGTCACGGCCCGCGGGCTGGCGCAGGTCGAGCGTCAGGCTGCGCTTGTTGCGATTCACCGTGGTGTGCATGAACGAGAGACCCGGCTCGGCGCCCGGCAGGAACGGCGGCAGCCGGCGCGCGACCTCGCCTTCGGGCAGCTCGACCTTGATCACGTCGGCGCCGAAGTCGGCCAGCACGCAGGCGCACATGGGCCCGGCCCAGGTGGTGGTCGCCTCGATGACGCGGACGCCGGCCAGCGGCCCCGGCAGGTCGGTGCGCGCGCGCCGAAAGAACTCGTCCTTCGTCAAGAAGCGAGCAGACAGGACGCCGCGCGGCTCGAGATTCCCACGCCGCGCCGGCCCTGGCGCATGTTGTTCCGGTCGTGGCCGTCGGTGCAGTAGCCGACCGAGATCCCGGTCTTGGGGTCCGCCCAGCCGATCTGCCCGCCGGCGCCGCCGTGGCCGAACGCGAGCTCCGAGTTGGTGTGACCGAAGCCGCGGTAAGTGCGGTCCGAGTCACCGGCGACGATCACGCCGAGCGCGCGGTTCGCGTGCTTCTTGAACAACAGGTCGCGCAGGTCGCCCGAGCGGACGCGCCGCGCCGAAGCCAGCGTGTCGGGCTTCCACAGCTCGCGCCCGGCGAGTGACTTCCCGCCGTCGAGCAGGCCCTGGTAGAAGAGCGCGAGCTCGGCCGCGGTCATCGTGCCGCCGCCGCCGGGAATGCCGGCCGTGCGCACCTCGGGCCGGTTGAAGCTGGTGATCGCCTCCTCGGTGACCTCGGTGACCGGCGGCATGGGCACGCCGAGCTTGGCGTAGTCGGCCTCGGTCAGCGCCTCGCCCACGTGCACGCAGTCGGCCAGGCGTCCGTGCAGCGCGCGCGGCAGGCCGACCCACAGGTCCTCGAGCCCGAGCGGCAGCGCGATGCGCTCGCGCACGAAGTCACTGTAGGTCTGGCCGCTGAGTCGCTCGATGATGTCGGCGATCACGTACATGGACGAGCTCGGGTGGTACTCGAACTTCGTGCCCGGCTGCCAGTTGAGCCGCCAGGCGGCGAAGCGCGCGCGGCGCCTGGCCGGATCGGGAAAGTCGGCGGGCACGAACGGCGCGTGCGGAAAGCCCGCGGTGTGCGTGAAGAGCTGCTCGATCACCACGTCCTGCTTGCCGTTCTCGCGGAACTCCGGCACGAGCTCGGACACCCGGCGCGACACGTCGAGTGACCCTTCCTGGATCAAGAGCCAGGCCGCGGCCGAAGTGATCGCCTTGGTGGACGAGAACACGCAGTAGAGTGTCTCGTTGGTGGCCGGCTCGCTGCGCCCGCCCTTGCGCACGCTGCCGACCGTGCGCATGCCGGCGATCTTGCCCTTGCGCGCGATCGCGACCTGGGCGCTGGGCAGGAGGCCCTCGCGCACCTCTTTCTCGGCGCGCTCGAACAGCGCATCGAGCAGCTTCGAGTCGATCCCCACCTCTTCCGGAGTCTTCGCCACGAGTCTTTGGTCGAGCATCCGGCGAGCATACCATCAGTCGTCCGGGTCGGGATCTTCTCCGCGCTTGATCTGGAAGGAGAGCGCCGCGCGCTCGACCTCGCCTTCGGCGCGCTCCAGCGCCCGCGGCCCGAAGCGCGCGCGGATCTCGTCGAGCGCGCGGTTCAGGGCGGCGCGCCGCTCGCGCTGCGCGCGCGTCTCGGCCAGGAGTGAGAGCTGCTCCGCGCCCGCCGGCTCGAGTCGCTCCGCGGCGAGCCCGACCAGCCGGATCGGCTCTTCGAGCGCCGCGCGCGCGAGCAGCGCGCAGCCCGCGTCGGCGAGCACCTGGCCGTCGTCGCTCGGCTCGCGCAGGGTTTGCGAGCGGGTCAGGATCGGGAACTTCCCCTGCCCCAGGCCGCGCGCGAGCTTGAGCTTGAGCCGCACGCCGCGCGCCTGCAGAGCGTCGTGGCGCAGGCGGCGAGACACCGCGTCGGCGTGCGCGCGGATCGCGCGCTCGATGTGCACGGTGCTGCGCACGTCGTGCTCGAAGGTGTTCTCCTCGGAATACGACTTCGCCTCGCGGTACGGCTCGACCTCGCGCGCGTCGTCCCCGCGCGCGAGCTGCGCCGCCGCGGGGCCGAAGCTGCCGAGTAAGTCCGCGAGCTCGCGGTCGCCCCGGCGCGCGAGCTCGCCGATCGTGGCGACGCCCGCGCGCTCGAGCCGCGCCCGGGTCACCGGCCCGACGCCCCAGATGCGCCCCACCGGCAGAGGCGCGAGAAACTCGGCCACCTTCCCCGGCGGCACCACGAGCAGACCGTCGGGCTTGGCCAGGTCACTCGCAATCTTGGCCACGAGCTTCAGGGGCGCGAGCCCGACCGACACCGCGAGCCCCGTCTCGGCCCGCACCGTCTCGCGCAGCCGCCGCGCAGTGACCTCGGGCGCGCCGAACAGTCTCTCGGTGCCCGTCAGGTCGAGAAACGCCTCGTCGAGCGAGATGCCCTCGACCGCCGGCGTGAAGCGCTCGAAGATCGAGAAGATCCGCCGGCTCTCCCGCCGGTAGACCGACATGCGCCCGGGCACGAAGACGGCGTGCGGACAGAGCTTGCGCGCCTGCACCGATGGCATGGCCGAGTGGATCCCGAAAGCCCGGGCCTCGTAGCTGGCCGCCGCCACCACGCCGCGAGTCGACGACCCGCCCACCACGACCGGCTTGCCGCGCAGCTTCGGGTCATCGCGCTGCTCGACGGCCGCGTAGAACGCATCCATGTCCGCGTGGAGGATGGCCCGCATGCTTGGACCAGAAGCATCTCTGCGCGCCGCGCTCCGAGCAATACCCGTCGGTCGCTGCTTCGGGAGTACCCTGCAGACGCTCCCTCTGGGTATTGCTCCGGACGCGGGCGCGAATCACACCCTTCCGATCCCCAAAAAAAGCAAAGTCGCGTCGACCCGATCGCCTCGTCGACCATCCAGTCCGCGTT
>DATKAO010000017.1 GCA_035498015.1 Myxococcota bacterium | reverse complement strand
ACGAGGTGCCGCTCGACGCGGTGGTCCACCACAGCACGGCCCGTGGGAAGCGGGTGCTGTTTCCGGTGGTGGTGGGGCCTGAGCTCGAGCTCGGGCCCGACCCGGCGACTCCGGCGCGCGTCCCCATTCATGAGGTCGACTTGTTCCTGGTTCCGGGTCAGGTGTTCGACCGTGCGCTGCGCCGGCTGGGGCGGGGCGGGGGACACTACGACCGACTGCTCGCGCGTCGGCGTTCGGATGCGACGCTGGTCGGAATCTGTTACGACGATCGCGTGATCGAGGCCCTTCCAGAAGATCCGTGGGACGTCCGCATGCACGCGGTCGTGACCGAGCGCGGTGTCTCGCGATGACGAAGGACGCCGTTCCCGCCGCGTTTCGCGAGCGCGTCGTCGACCTGGTCGCCCCCGGCGAGCTCGCCGCGCGGCTGGCCAAGGGCAAGCCGCTGCGCGTGAAGTACGGCTGCGACCCGTCGGCGCCGGACCTGCACCTGGGTCACACGGTTCCGCTCGACAAGCTGCGCGAGCTGCAGGATCTGGGGCACACGATCATCTTCCTGATCGGCGACTTCACGGCGATGATCGGTGACCCGACGGGGCGCAACAAGACGCGCGCGCCACTCACGCGCGACGCGGTGAAGAAGAACGCCGAGACCTACGTGGAGCAGGTGAGCGCCGTGCTCGACGCCTCGAAGATCGAGCTGCGCTACAACAGTGAGTGGATGGACCGCATGCCGCCGTCGGATTTCATCCGGCTGGCCTCGCAGCAGACCGTGGCGCGCATGCTCGAGCGCGACGACTTCAAGAAGCGCTTCCACAGCGAGACGGCGATCGCGATCCACGAGTTCCTGTATCCGCTCGTGCAGGCGTACGACTCGGTGGCGCTGCGCGCCGACGTGGAGATGGGCGGCACCGACCAGCTGTTCAACCTCTTGCTCGGGCGCGAGATACAGCGCGCCTACGGGCAGGAGCCGCAGATCGTGATGACGGTGCCGCTGCTCGAGGGCACCGACGGCAGCGAGAAGATGTCGAAGTCACTGGGCAACGCGATCGGGATCCGCGAGCCGCCCAGCGAGATCTACGGCAAGACCATGTCGATTCCCGACGCGCTCCTGCCGCGCTGGGTGAAGCTCCTGGCGCGCAAGGAGTGGGGGCTCGACGCGCGGGTCGCGGCCATGGACGCGGGGCGCGAGAACCCGCGCGACGTGAAGGCGGCTCTCGCGGCGCGGCTGGTCGAGCGGTACCACGGCGCGGCCGCAGCGCGCGAGGCCGAGGCGCACTTCGACCGGGTGTTCCGCCAGCACCGGGCGCCCGAGGAGGTGCCCACGGTCGAGGTGCGGAGCGCCGAGCCCGGAGGCGTGCGCCTGGTCGACGCGCTGGTCGCGGCGGGCTTCGCGGGCAGCCGCTCCGAGGCGCGCCGACTGATCGGACAGGGTGGGGTGCGGGTGGGCGAGCAGCGGGTGAACGAGCTCGAGGCCGCGCTCCCTCCCGGCGAGCATCTGGTGCAAGCGGGAAAGCGCCGCTTTGCCAAGCTCCGCGTTCTTCCGGCCTAAGTCCGCGACAAGCCAGCGGATTTAGAAGTTTGACAGGTCGGAGGACTTGGCATATCGTACGCCCCCTCGCGATTCGGCGGGCTGCCCATCGGGTCGCTCTCGAGGGATCGTTCCTCGACCACCTCGGTCTTTGAAAAGCGAATAGTACGCGGACCTTGGTCTCCGTCGTCGCCTGCGTCGACGGGGACAGATGAGTTCGGATTCTCGTCGATTCTTCGATAGAAGCGGTCTGGCTAACGCCAGATCGCGAGATTCTTCAGTTTATTTAACTGGAGAGTTTGATCCTGGCTCAGAACGAACGCTGGCGGCGTGCCTCATACATGCAAGTCGAGCGAGAAAGCCCGCAAGGGTGAGTAAAGCGGCGCACGGGTGAGTAACACGTGGGTAATCTGCCCTCGAGACTGGGATAACCCGGGGAAACCCGAGCTAATACCGGATACGACCGCAGGGTCTTCGGGCTCTGCGGAGAAAGATGGCCTCTACTTGTAAGCTTTCACTCGAGGATGAGCCCGCGTCCCATTAGCTAGTTGGTGAGGTAAAAGCTCACCAAGGCAAAGATGGGTAGCTGGTCTGAGAGGATGGCCAGCCACACTGGAACTGAGATACGGTCCAGACTCCTACGGGAGGCAGCAGTAGGGAATTTTGGGCAATGGGCGAAAGCCTGACCCAGCAACGCCGCGTGTGGGATGAAGGCCCTCGGGTCGTAAACCACTGTCAGGAGGAAAGAACAGCCGCACGGATAATACTCGTGCGGTCTGACGGTACCTCCAAAGGAAGCGCCGGCTAACTCCGTGCCAGCAGCCGCGGTAATACGGAGGGCGCAAGCGTTGTTCGGAATTACTGGGCGTAAAGCGCGTGCAGGTGGCTGAGTAAGTCGAATGTGAAAGCCCCGAGCTCAACTCGGGAACTGCATCCGAAACTGCTCGGCTAGAGTCCCGGAGAGGAAGGCAGAATTCCCAATGTAGGGGTGAAATCCGTAGATATTGGGAGGAATACCGGTGGCGAAGGCGGCCTTCTGGACGGTGACTGACACTCAGACGCGAAAGCGTGGGGAGCAAACAGGATT
>DATKAO010000016.1 GCA_035498015.1 Myxococcota bacterium | reverse complement strand
TTCGCTCGGGCTTACTTGACCGCGCTGAAGCGCTTGGTGCCGTCGGCCCAGTGGACTTCGGGCAGCGCGTCGAGGCGCTGCAGCGAGGAGTGGCCTTCGTAGCGCATGCGCAGCAGCGCGGGGCGGGAGCCCGAGGTGCGGTGATAGGAGACCGCGGACACGTCCTCGATGTGCGCTTCGACGACTTCGCCGTTCGCGAGGTCGATCCAGGCGTCGCCCTGCACGTTGTAGCGCACCTCGTTGAAGTGGAAGCCCATCTCGCTGGGCACGTCGGTCGTTTCGGAGCGCGTGCGCATCGCGAGCCGCGCGCACGGCACCGCGCCCACGCGCTCGAAGCCGACGAGCCGCACCTCGAGGTCGAGCGCCAGACCGAGCTTTCCGATCGGGTTCGGAACGAAGCGCTTGGCGTGCCAGCTGTCTCCCGCCGTCACGGGCCGGTCCGGGCGGGCGATCTGCAGGTAGCTGATCGTCTCGCGCAGCGGCAACGAGGCCAGGAGCTTGCGCGCCGCCGGCAGGCCGCGGATCGTGACTCCCTTGGGATCGTTGCGCGAGTCGGCCACCACCAGCGCGAACGGCTTCTCGAGCACCATGCGCGGCGTGAGGTCCTGCTTGGGCTGGGCGCCGCGCAGGTCGGTGTCGACCTTGTCGTCGAGCGTGGTGCGCAGACGGTCGTCGCCGATCTCGAGCACGTGCTCCTTGCCCGGCGGCGTGAGCCGCTCGCGCCGCTTGAGCGCCTCGAGCACGAGCGTCGACGCGACGCCGCCTTCGGGCGGGGCCGCGACCGGGAGCTGCCGGTAGTCGATCTCGATCGAGAACTTGTCATTGACCGACTCGGGATCGATGGTCTGGCGCTGCTCGTCCATGACCTCGGTGCGGCCGTCGTAGCTGACCACGAGCTGGTACAGCGTGCCCTCGGGTGGCGACGGCCTGGGCCGCAGCTCGACCGGCCCCGTGGGCGGGAACTCGATGGCCGCCTCCGCCGCAGCGCGGCCCGGGTGCACGTCCACCTTCTCTCCGGGCGGGCTCGCGCAGCCCAGTGCCAGCACGAGCCCCCATGCCATGAAGCGGCCCCTCACCCCGCGCAGTCTAGGTGATCGAATCCCGGGCTCCAATCGGCCTCGCTAACCCAGCCCCGACGGCTGAGATAGATTCGCGACCGGTGTCCTGCGAAGGCTTCCGGTGCGCGCGCTTCGTCTTCAGCCGCTGGGGTGGCGGCCGGTGAGAGTCGCGGCGCTCGCTCTCGCGCTGCTCCTGGCGAGTGACTCGCTCGCGCAGCTCCTGCCGCGCGTTCAGGCGGACCGGATCGTGGTGCGCAAGGCGGAGCGCACGCTCACGCTCTACTGGCACGACGCGAAGCTGAAGTCGTACCGCGTGGCGCTGGGCGGGCAGCCGGTCGGCGCGAAGTCCGCGCGCGGCGACCAGCGCACGCCCGAGGGGCTGTACACCGTGAAGTGGCGCAAGAAGCCCAGCGACTTCCACGCCGCGCTCGAAATCTCCTATCCGAATGCCGAGGACCTCGCGCGCGCCCGGGCGGCGGGCGTGCCGCCGGGCGGCGGCATCGAGATCCACGGCCTGCGCGAGGGCTTCGGCTGGCTGGGCGCGGCGCACCAGTTCTTCGACTGGACCGACGGCTGCATCGCGCTCACGAACTCCGAGATGGACGAGCTCCAGCGCGCGGTGCCCGACGGCACGCCGCTCGAGATCCTGCCCTAGCTGCGCTTGCGGCCCACCGTGCGCTCGAGATACTTGCGGCCCGCCTCGAGTGACTCGGGGTCGAAGGCGGCCGAGAGCAGCGCGTCGCCGTCGGCGAAGGCGGTCGAGCCCGTGCCCATGGCGCGGGTCACGGAGTTCACGTGCTCCTTGGTGATCGCGATCGGCACCGAGGGCATGCCGGCGATCTGCGCCGCGAGTGACTCCGCCTCCTTCTCGAGCACGTCCGCGGGCACCACGCGGTTCACGAAGCCCGCCGCTTTGGCTTCGGCCGGGCTGAAGCGGCGGCAGGTCATCACGAGCTCGCGCGTGAGCGCCGGACCGATCTCGCGCACCAGGCGTGGGATGCCGCCCCAGGCCAGCGGAATGCCGAGCTCGATCTCGGGAATCGAGAACACCGCGTCCTCGGCCGCGACCCGCAGGTCACAGGCCGCGACCAGAACCACCCCGCCGCCCACCGCGTAGCCGTGGACCTGCGCGATCGTGACTGCGCGCATGCCTTCGATCGCGTCGGCCATGCGCAGGCCGAGCTGCCCGACCTCGCGCCGCTCGAGCCACGAGCCGCCCGAGCGGGGCGACGCGCCGGCCACGGGTGAGTCGCGCAGGTCGGCGCCGGCGCTGAAGGCGCGGCCGGCACCCGATACGATCACCACGCGCACGTCGGGCCGGCCGTCGAAGAAGCGCGCCGCCGCCGCCAGCTCGCGCAGCATGGTGGCGCCCATGGCGTTCAGGCGCTCGGGCCGGTTCAGGGTCAAGCGCGCGACCGGCGCGTCGACGCGCAGCGCGAGCGTCTCGAACGCAGGCGGGGTCACGAGCGGATCGCGTAGGTCTCGTCGAGATACTCGACGATGTCGGCCGACTCGAACATCTCCTTGCCGGTGTTCGGGTCGGCGAGATACGGCACCATCATCTTGCCCGAGCGCTCCACGAACGCGGCGCGGTGGGCGCTGCCCTTGGCCACGTTGTGCAGCCGGTACGGCAGCTCGAGCACCGACAGCTTCTCGCGCACGAGCCGGCTGAAGGGCGACGCCTCGAAGCTCCACAGCTCGAGCGGCTGCTCGGGCGCGCGCGCGGGCGCGTAGAACACGCCCGCGGCCGGCCGCCAGAGACTCGCGGCCTGCGCCGACAGGTCGGTGAGCGGCCCGAGCGACAGCGCCCAGGGCACACGCCCGTCGCCGTAGCGGTCGAACAGGTAGGCGACGATCGCGTCGGACTCGTACAGCTCGATGCCCGTGTTCGGATCGACGAGATACGGGAACTGCGCCTTGCCGCCGCGCCGCACGACTTCGGGCCGGAAGCGCGGGCCGCGCTTGGGGCAGGGGAAGACGTCGGCCTCGAGGTCGAGGATCGACAGCGCCTCGCGCACCTTGCGGCAGTACGGGCAGCCCTCGAACTCGTAGAGCGAGAGCGGCTGCGCCGGCCGCGCGCCCAGTGTCCCGACCTGCGCGCCCGACCCGGCGCGCGCCAGCGTGGCGCCGATCGAGCTGGCGACGTCGAGCGCGCGGATCACGGGCGCACCACGTAGAAGGCGTTCACGGGGTGGCCGAAGTCGATCGGCTCGAAGCGCGAGAAGCCGGCCTCGGCGCACATCTTGCGCGCGAGTGACTCGGGGAAGCCCAGCGTGCCGAGCCCGAGCCCGTCGGGCTCGGACAGCGCCGACGACATGCACGACAGCACCGAGGTGCCGTACATCATGGCCGCCATCGGGTTGCGGGCCACGTTCTCCTCGAAGCTGTCGCGCGCCTTGATGTCGCAGATCAGGAACACGCCGCCGGGCGCGAGCGCGCGGCGCACCGCGGCCAGCACGCGCTCGGGGTGCGCCATGTCGTGCAGGCAGTCGAAGGCGGTCACGAAGTCCACGCTGGCGTCCGCGGGGAGTGACTCGATCGTGGCGTCGTGGAAGTGCGCGTTCGTGATGCCCGACTTGCGCTGGTTGGCGCGCGCGCGCGCGAGCGCGTGCTGCGAGATGTCGTAGCCGTGGAAGGTCGACTGGGGGAAGGCACGCGCGAGCTCGAGCACCGCCACGCCGGAGCCGCAGCCGATGTCGGCCGCGGTCGCGCCCCGGCGCAGCGCGTCGGCCACGCCGGGCAGACGCGGGATCGCCACCGGCACCAGCATGCTGCGGAACCAGGGCGCGAAGCCGCGCTCGATCCCCGCCGCACCCTCCGGACCGAAGGCGTCATAAGGGAGGCCGAGCCCGCTGCGGAACGCTTCGGGCAGCCGGTCGACCACGGCCATGGTCTGGGGCAGGTGCGCGAAGAATCCGGCGCCGAACGCGGGATGGCTCTCGTCGGCCAGCACGGCCGCGCCCTCCGCCGAGAGCGCGAAGCGGTCGCTACCCCGGCGCTCGAGCACGCCCGCGGCACCCTGCTGGAACAGCCACTCGCGCAGCCAGCGCTCCTGGAGACCGGTGGCGGCCGCGAGCTCCTGGCTCGTGACGGCTCCGCGTTCGGCCAACACCCGGTACAGACCCAGACGGTCGCCGAGCGAGATCATCGCCGAGGTCATCGCCCCGCCCAGGGACCCGAACACCATGCCGAGGTAGGCCTTGAGCTTCTCCGGGTCGGGCTGCGCCATGGGCCGAGTCTACACGACGGGGTCGGCGGCTAAGCTTCGGCCATGGCGACGCTGAAGACCCGGATCGAGCGCGATTCCATGGGCGAGATGAACGTGCCGGCCGACGCGCTCTGGGGCGCGTCGACGCAGCGCGCGGTCGAGAACTTTCCGATCAGCGGCGAGCGCTTCCCGCGCGTGTTCCTGCAGGCGCTGGGGCTGGTGAAGCGCGCGGCCGCGCTCGCCAACGGGGCGCTCGGCGTGCTCGACCCCGCGCTCGCACAGGCGATCGCCGACGCCGCGGGCGAGGTCGCGGCGGGCGCGCACGACGACCACTTCCCGCTCGACGTGTTCCAGACGGGCTCGGGCACCTCGACCCACATGAACGCCAACGAGGTGATCGCCGCGCGCGCGCGGGCGCTGCTCGCCGAGCGCGGCCGGCCCGCGGCCGTGCACCCCAACGACCACGTCAACGCGAGTCAGTCGTCCAACGACGTGATTCCCACCGCGCTGCACGTGGCCGCGCGGCTCGCGCTGCGCGACGACCTGGCGCCGGCGCTGGCGGCGCTCGAGGCCGTGCTGCGCGCGCGCGCGGCCGACTTCGACGGCGTGGTGAAGCTCGGGCGCACCCACTTCATGGACGCCACACCCGTGCGGCTCGGCCAGGAGTTCGCGGGCTGGGCGCGGCAGGTCGAGCTCGGGCGCGAGCGGCTGGCGCGCGCGAGTGACTCGCTGGCCGAGGTCGCGCTGGGCGGCACGGCGGTGGGCACGGGGCTGAACTGCCCGGCGGGCTTCGTCGAGCGCGCGCTGGCCGAGCTGTCGCGCGCCACCGGGCTCGCGCTCGAGGAGGCGCGCGACCACTTCGAGGCGCAGGGCGCGCGCGACGCCTGCGTGGAAGCGAGCGGCGCGCTGCGCACGGTGGCGCTGTCGCTGGCGAAGATCGCCTCGGACGTGCGGCTGCTCGCGTCGGGACCGCGCGCCGGACTGGGCGAGCTGGCGCTGCCCGCGATCCAGCCCGGCTCGTCGATCATGCCCGGCAAGGTCAACCCGGTGATCTGCGAGGTCGTGCTGCAGGTCGCCGCGCAGGTGGTCGGGAACGACGCCGCGATCGGCGCCGCCGCGGCCCAGGGTCAGCTCGAGCTGTTGACCGCCATTCCCGTGATCGCGCGCAACCTGCTGGCCTCGATCCGGCTGCTGGCCGCCGCGGCGCGCGTGTTCCACGAGAAGTGTCTCGCGGGCGTCGAGGCTCGGGCCGAGCGCGCCGCCGAGCTCCTGGAGGAGAGCCTGGCCATGGTCACCGTGCTGGCGCCCGCGCTCGGCTACGATCGCGCGGCGGAGCTCGCGAAGGAGGCCTGGCGCACGGGCAAGCGCGTGCGCGCGCTGGCGCTCGAGAAAGAGGTGCTGCCGCGCGAGGAGCTGTTGCGCCTGCTCGATCCCATGGCGCAGACGGGGAAGCGATGAGCGAGTCACTCGAGGAGCAGCGCTTCGGCGCGGCCACGGTCTACTACGGCGAGCGGCGCGGCAAGTATCCGCACGGGAACTCGCTGCTCGTGCGCGGCAGTGAGGAGTCAGTGGTGATCGACCCCTCGCTGGGGCTGGTCGTGCGGCCCGAGGCCGAACGCCCGCGCGCCGACCGCGTGCTGCACAGTCACTGCCACGAGGACCACTTCGCCGGCAGCTTCCTGTACGGCGCCGCGCCCTGGCACTTCCACGAGGCCGACCTGCCGGGCAGCCGGTCACTCGACGCGCTGATGGACCTGTACGGCTACCCCGAGCCGGTGCTCTCGGCCTGGCGCAAGGCGGTGGTCGAGCGCTTCCACTTCACGCCGCGCTCCGACGCCCGCGCCTTCCGCGACGGCGACGTCTTCGAGCTGGGCGGCGGCGCGCGGGTCGAGGTGATCCACGCGCCGGGCCACACCCGGGGTCATTGCTTCTTCCGCGTGCTGCCCGACGACCTGGTGTATCTGGCCGACGTGGACCTGTCGTCCTTCGGCCCGTACTACGGCGACGCCTGGTCCGAGCTCGAGGACTTCGAGCGCACGCTGGCGGCCGCGCGCAGTCTGCGTGCCCGCCACTACGCCACCTTCCACCACATCGGCGTGGTCGACGGGTTCGAGGCGTTCCTGGAGCGGCTCGGGCGCTTCGCGGCGGTGATCGCCGACCGCGAGAGCCGGCTGCTCGAGTATCTGGCCGAGCCCCACTCACTGGACGAGATCGTCCGGCACCGCTTCGTCTACCGGCCCCAGGACCCCGTGCCGTTCGCCGACCCGGTCGAGCGGCGCAGCATGGGCCAGCACCTCGAACGCCTGGGCCGCGCGGGGCGCGTGCGGCAGCCCGGACCGGGCCTGTATCAGTCGGCCTCCACCCCGCGAGTCATTTAACCCACGCGGGCCGAATCTGTATACAATCCGGCTCGGGGAGGGACGGCCGGCTTGGCCCGCATCAACGCACGCCCCGACACGATTCCGGTTCGCCTCGTATCGCTCGGGACGGCGCGATTTTCCGAGAGTTTCGGGGCGGCTGCGACGGAAGCTGCGTCCTGGCGCGTGTCCTTCCACGAGCGCGGGCGCGCCGAGCTGGCGACGCCCGACCGGGTGTTCGCCCTGCCGCCCGGCCGCTGCGTGCTGATCGCTCCGGACATCGCCGGCACTGCCAAGGCCGAGGGCGACGCCTCCCATCTCACGATCGAGTTCGGCCTGGGCCGGGTGCGCGACGCCGCCGCCCTGCCCGAGGGCGACGCCCCGCTGGTGCTGCCGGCGGACCCGCCGCGCGACGAGCTCGCGCGGTCGCTCTTGCGCGAGCTGGCCACGCCCCGACCCGAGCTGTCACCGGGAGTGTGCGCGCGCGCCCAGGCGCTGCTCCACCTGTGTCTGTCGTCGGCGCTCGACAGCGCCGCGGCGCGCGGCGCGAGCCTGGGGCCGACCGCCGACGCGCGCGCGCAGCTGCAGCCCGCGCTCCGCTACATCGATGCGCATTTGGCCGATCTTCTGCCGAACTCGAAGCTTGCGGAGCTGGCGCACGCGAGTGAGTCGCACTTCATCCGCATGTTCCGGCGCGTGGTCGGCTGCACGCCCGCCCGCCACGTGCAGGAGCGGCGGGTCTCGAACGCGGTGGAGCTGTTGCTGCGCTCCAACCTGTCGATCGACGAGATCGCGGAGCGCTGCGGGTTCGCCAACCGGTACCACTTCTCGCGGGTGTTCGCGCAGCGCATGTCGCACCCGCCGGCGCGCTTCCGAGTGCTCCACAACGGGGGCGGCCGGAGCCCGGTGCCGGCCTCTGGAGATACAGCGGCGTATGGCAATTCCTGACATCTCCGCGAGAAATCAGGCGATTTTGGACACAACTCAGGCGGAGATCGGCATAGGCTTTTCAACGCCTCTCCGCGTAGCATTCCGACTACAGTCGCGCCCTGAGCCCACTCTGAGGGAGGAGACGCAGAGCGCGCTGCGGATGACGAGTCGCGGGGTCGCTAGCAACCTCGCGGCATCATGGGAGGGAAGAAGAGAATGAAGCGCATCCTTGCAACGGTCGCTGCGCTTGGAGCGCTGGGTTACACCAGCCTCGCGAGCGCCGCGCTCCTCACGTTCGATGTGTCTGGCCCCAATGGCTCGGTGAATTCGATCAGCCCGTACGCGGCCGATCCGACGCTCCCGCCGGGAACGACGGGTGTTTCGGAGTTCGGACCGTTCTTCATCGCGCCGTTCGATCCCAACAGCACCGTCACAGTCAACACCGACCTCAATGGCAACGGCATCATCGGTGAGGCGAACGACGTCGGGCTCGTTGGCGGCACGCTGAACATCCACGCCGTCACTCCGATCGGCCAGCTCGGCACGGTCGTGGCAGACGTCGTGGCCACCGTGGCGCTCGGCGGTGTGGGCACGCTCAGCGGCGACCAGATCCTGTGGAACATGACCGGCGCCCCGGGCACCGGCACGATCTGGCTCCCGACCGGCACCTGGTACTGCACCGGCGTCGGCCTGTGCGGCCTGCTCGGCCTCGACGAGGGCGTTCCGCTCCCGATCGCGACCCTGTCGGCAGTGACGGGCACCAGCCCGGTGCTCCCCAGCCTGCTGGGCATCTGGCAGCTGAACGCGGCGCATGACGCGATCACGGGCAGCACTCGCAACACGATCCAGACGGGTGGCGCCACGCCGCCTCCGGGCCTGGGTCTGCCTGCGCAGTGGTACTCGTTCGGCTCGACGGACATGGGCCACTTGCCCGAGCCTGGCGCGTTCGCGCTCGTGCTCCTCGGCATCGGCGGCCTGGCTCTCCGCAGCCGGAAGGCCTGAAAGACTCGAAGCTCGCAAGAGCGGAAAGCGGGGGTGGCGATGAGAATCGCCACCCCCGTTGTCTTTGTAGGCATCCGTTCCTCGGGGTAGCTTCGTAACGCTCGCGGGAGCCCAAGCGACGAACCCGAGGAGGCCGCCCCGTGCTGATCCGCCGCAACCGCTTTCTGGAGCCGCCCGAGCGCGAGGTCACCGGGCCCGAGCTCTACCTGCGCCGGCGCGAGCTGGTCGTCGCGGCCGGGATCGCCGCGGGAGCCTTGCTCCTGCCGGGCTGCGGCCGCGCCGAGAAGGGCGACCCCCCGGCCGACTCGCCCGCGAACCCGGCAGAAGTCACTTCGCCCGATGGTTTCCGGACCACGGAAGAGCAGACGCCCTTCGACAAGGCCTCGAGCTACAACAACTTCTACGAGTTCGGCACCGACAAAGAGGACCCGAAGGAGAGCTCGGGTGGGTTCGTGCCCAAGCCCTGGTCGGTCGAGATCTCGGGCGAGGTCGCCAAGCCCGGCTCGGTCGCGCTCGAGGACCTGGTGAAGCCCGCCGACGTCCAGGAGCGCATCTACCGCATGCGCTGCGTCGAAGCCTGGTCCATGGTGATTCCCTGGCGCGGCGTGCCGCTGAAGGACGTTCTCGCGCGCTTCGAGCCCACCCCGAAGGCGAAGTACGTCGCGTTCAAGACGGTGCTGCGACCCGAGCAGATGCCTGGCCAGCGCCGGCACGTGCTCGACTGGCCCTACGTCGAAGGCCTGCGCATGGACGAGGCCATGCACCCACTCGCTCTGCTCGCGACCGGCATGTACGGCCGCGACCTGCCCAATCAGAACGGCGCGCCGTTGCGGCTGGTGGTGCCGTGGAAGTACGGCTTCAAGGGCATCAAGTCGATCGTCCAGATCCACCTGCAGGAGAGCCAGCCGCCGACCACCTGGAACCTGTCCGCGCCCGACGAGTACGGCTTCTACGCCAACGTGAATCCCGACGTGGACCACCCGCGCTGGACCCAGCGCCGCGAGCGGCGCATCGGCGAGTTCTCCAAGCGCAAGACGCTGCCCTTCAACGGCTACGCGGACCAGGTGGCCGCGCTGTACGCGGGCATGGACCTGCGCGCGAACTTCTGACTTGCGCCGCCGACTGACTCACGGCGCGCTCGTGGCGCTCGCCTCGCTTCCGCTGGCCGGGCTCGCGCTCGACGCCTGGCGCGGCCAGCTCGAGGCCGAGCCGATCAAGCAAGTGACCCACGTGACGGGCCTGTGGACGCTGCGGCTCCTGCTCGCGAGCCTGGCGATCACGCCCGCGCGGCAGATCCTGGGCCTGGGCTGGCTCGCGCCGTACCGGCGGACGCTCGGGCTGCTGGCGTTCAGCTACTGCACGCTGCATCTCCTGACTTACGGGGTGCTCGACCTGTGGGGCGACTGGGGCACGCTGTTCGAGGACATCGCGAAGCGGCCGTACATCACGGTGGGCTTCGCGGGCTTCCTGTGCCTCGTGCCGCTCGCGATCACCTCCACTCGCGCCTGGATCCGGCGGCTGGGCAAGCGCTGGGTCGTCCTACACCGACTGGTGTACGTGGCGGCGGTGTGCGGCTGCGTGCACTTCCTGTGGCTCGTGAAGAAGGACGTGCGCGAGCCGCTGATCTACTCGGCGCTGCTCACGGCCCTCTTCGCCGCGCGCGGCTTCGTGCGCCTGCGCCCGCGCTTCGCGGCCGCGACCAAGGCGCGGAAGAGCGCCTCGCTCTCGGCATCGCCGTGACCCTCGGGGTGCCACTGCACCCCGATGCAGAACGCGCCCGCACGCGCCTCCACCGCCTCGATCGCGCCGTCCGCCGAACGCGCGGCGACGCGCAGCTCAGGGCCGGGATCGGACACGGCCTGGTGGTGGCGGCTCGAGACCTCGAGCGCGCGCGCGTGCGCGATCTCGGCCAGCTGCGAGCCCGCTTCGAGCGCCACGCGGTGCCGGCCCTCGCCGAGCTGGTGCTCGGCCGAGCCCGGCAGATCGGTCGCCAGGTCGTAGTGGAGCGCGCCCCCGCGCGCCAGCGCCACCAGCTGCATGCCGTAGCAGATGCCGAGCACGGGAAGGCCGCGCGCGAGCGCCGCGTCGACCAGCGCCCGGTCGAAGGCGAGCTGCGCCGCCGGCACCGGCTCGAAGCGCACCTGCGCCGGGTAGGCGCGCGGCGGCAGGAAGTCGTCGCCGCCGGGCACCAGCAGCGCGTCGATGCGCGCCACCTGCGCCGCGGCGTCGGCCGTGATCGGCAGGTAGACCGGCACGCCGCCGGCGCGTTCGACGGCGCGCGCGTAACTGGCGTCGCCGTACTGATAGGTGCGCCCGCGCTTCCAGCGTCCCTGCTCGTCCAGGCACAGCGGGATGCCGACCGTGGGAGTCACGCGCGCGATCATACTCGAGACTTCTCGGCCGGACCTTCCGATAGACTGGAGCGGGCATGGGCAAGCTGTCGGTGATCGTCCCCGTGTACAACGAGGCGCAGACGCTCGAGGAGCTGGTCCGGCGCGTGCGGGCGGTCGACTACGGGGCCGAGCTCGAGCTCGTGCTGGTCGACGACTTCTCGAGCGACGGCTCGCGCGAGCTGGTGGAGAAGCTCGCGGCGACACACTCCGGCGTCGTGGCCGTGCTGCAGGAGAGGAACCGCGGCAAGGGGGCGGCGCTCCGGCGCGGCTTCGCGGCCGCGACGGGCGACGTGCTGGTGGTGCAGGACGCCGACCTCGAGTACGACCCGGCGGAGATCCCGCGCATGGTGAGCCTGATCGAGCGCGACCTGGCCGACGTGGTCTACGGCAGCCGCTTTCTCGCCAGCGGCCCGCACCGGGTGCTGTACTTCTGGCACTCGGTCGGCAACAAGCTCCTGACGCTCCTCTCGAACGTGTTCACGAACCTGAACCTGTCCGATATGGAGGTCGGCTACAAGGCGTTCCGGCGCGAGGTGCTGGCGGGCATCGAGCTGTGCGAGGACCGCTTCGGCTTCGAGCCCGAGATCACCGCCAAGGTCGCGCGCGGCGGCTGGCGCATCTACGAGGTCCCGATCTCCTACTACGGCCGCACGTACGAAGAGGGCAAGAAGATCGGCTGGCGCGACGGCGTGCACGCGCTGCGCTGCGTGCTCCGCTACAACCTGTTCGACCGCTAGTGGAGTGACCGTGGCAGAGCTCTCGCTGCTCGTGAGCGCGCGCGTGCAGGAACGCTTCGGCGAGTCACTCGATCGCGCTGCGCGCGCCGGCGGGCTCGAGCTGCGGCCGGTGCCGTTGCCGGCGGACCCCGAGGCGCGGCTCGCCGCCGAGGCCTGCGCGCGCGTCGAGGCCGCGTTCTTCTCGGTCGACCTCCTGCCCGCGGGCTCGCGCGCCTTCTTCGCCGCCGCGCTCGCCGCGCCCAAGCTGCGCTGGCTGCAGACCTTCAACGCGGGCATCGACCACCCGATCTTCGCGCGCTTCCCCGAGCGCGGCGTGCGAGTCACTACCGCGGCCGGGGCCTCGGCCGAGCCGATCGCGCAGACCGCGCTCGCGGGCATGCTGATGCTGGCGCGCGGCTTCCCGCACTGGCTCGAAGCGCAGCGGCGCCGGGAGTGGCTCCCGCATGCGGTGTCCGCGCTGCCGGGCGACCTCGCGGGGCAGGTGCTCGTGGTGTTCGGCCTGGGCGGGATCGGCTGCGAGCTGGCGCGGCTGGCGCGCGCCGTGGGCCTGTACGTGATCGGCGTGCGGCGCAGCCCCGCGCAGCCCGGCGATCCGGTCGACGAGCTCCACGGGCCCGAGCGCCTGCGCGAGCTCCTGCCGCGCGCCGACTGGCTGGCGCTGACCTGCCCGCTCACGCCCGAGACGCGCGGCGCGATCGATGCCGCGGCGCTCGCGCTCCTGCCCGAAGGCGCGCGGATCGTGAACGTGGCGCGCGGCGGGATCGTCGACGAGACGGCGCTCTACGAGCTGCTGCGCGCCGGCCGGCTCGGCGGCGCGTATCTCGACGTGTTCGCCGCGGAGCCTCTGCCGCGCGAGTCGCCGCTGTGGACGGCGCCCAACGTGATCGTGACTCCCCACAACTCGGCGGCCACGCGCGGCGCCGAGGCGCGCCAGCTCGCGATCTTCCTCGACAACCTCACGCGCTTCGGGCGCGGCGAGCCGCTGCGCAACGAGGTCCGCGCGTGAAGACGCTCTACGTCGCGCTCACGGTGCTCACCTACAACGTGCACGGCCTGAATCACTGGCTGGTGAGCGACGACCCCGAGGCGCGCATGGGGCAGATCTCGTCACGGCTCGACGCCTACGACGTGGCGCTGGTGCAGGAGAGCTGGACCTACTGGGACGCGCTCGCGTCCCACGCGACCCACCCCGTGCGCGAACGCGGCAACGGCCCGGACCCCGGCGCGTTCTTCCAGAGCGGGCTCGCGACCTTCGCGCGCCTGCCGCTGCGCGCGGTCTCGCGCGGGTCACTGGGCGCGTGTGCCGGCTGGCTGGGCGGCGCGAACGACTGCTTCGCCGACAAGGGCTACCTGCGCGTGCGGCTGCGCCTCGCGCCCGGCATGGACGTCGACTTCTGGAACCTGCACCTCGACGCAGGCGAGTCCGACGCCGACCGGTCGGCGCGCGAGAAGCAGCTGGCGAACCTGGCGCAGCGCATCCGCACGCTGTCGGGCGACGGCCCGCTCGTGGTCGCGGGCGACTTCAACAGCGAGGCGTCCAACCCGGCCGACGCCGCGCTGCTCTCCCGCTTCGTGACCGAGGTCGGGCTGCGAGACACCGGCGCGCGCTCCGACCCCCAGGGCGCGTTCGCGCACAAAGAGATCGACTACGTGTTCGTGCGCGACGGCCGGGGCATCGGCTTCGAGGTGGTGCGCGCGGGCGAGGCGGGCGAGTTCGCGGCCGGGGGCAAGCCGCTCAGCGACCACCCCGCGCTGCGCGCGCGCCTGCGTGTGACTCGCGTCAGCGCCCCTTGAACAGGTTCGCGGCCTTGGCGTTCAGGGTCGCGGCGCGCGCGCGCGTGCGCGCCCAGTCGCGCAGCTCCTTGATCCGCTCCTCGTAGGTGTCGTAGAGCGGCACCGTGTCGGTGATCGCGTTCGCGAGGTCGTTGAAGGCCACGTCGCGGTTCTCGGTGAACGCGGTGTAGAGCGCGGCCGAGACCACCTGCTCGATCTCGCTGCCCGACAGGCGCGACGCCTGGAGCGACAGCTCGGCGAGGTCGAACTGCAGCGGGTCGCGGGCGAAGCGGCGCAGGTGGATGGTGAAGATCTCGGCGCGCTCGGCCTCGGTCGGAAGGTCGACGAAGAACAGCTCGTCGAAGCGGCCGCGCCGCAACAGCTCGGGCGGCAGGCGAGTCACGTCGTTGGCGGTCGCCACCACGAACACCGGCGCCTGTTTCTCCGACAGCCAGGTCAGGAACGCGCCGAACACGCGGCTCGACGCCCCGCCCTCGCTCGCGGCGGCGAAGCCCTTCTCGATCTCGTCGATCCACAGCACGCAGGGCGCGATCGACTCCGCCACCGCGGTCGCCTCGCGGATCGTGGCTTCGGGCGTGCGCTGCGCGTCGCCGAACACCGCCGCCAGGTCGACGCGCAAGAGCGGGAAGTTCCACTCGCGCGCCACGGCCTTGGCCGAGAGTGACTTGCCGCAGCCCTGCACGCCGAGCAGGAGCAGCCCGCGCGGCATGGGCAGGCCGAACTTGCGCGCCTCCTCGCCGAACGCGCGCTTGCGCTCGCGCAGCCAGCGCTTCAGCTCGCCCAGGCCGCCCACGTCGTCGAGGCCGGCCAGGGACTCGTGGAAGGTGAGCGCGGGCGTGCGCCGCAGCGCCTGGCGCTTCTCGCGCACGATGCCGGCCACCGCCTTGTCGTTCAGCCCGCCGGCGAGCGCGCACGACTTGCGGAACACGCGCAGCGCCTCGTCGGAGGTGAGTCCCAGCGCGGCGCGCACCGCGTTGTCCAGTGACTCCGGGTCGGGTGACTCGATCGCGGCCCGGAACAGCGCGTCGAGCTCGGCCGCGCGCGGCAGCGGCAGCTCGACCACCGCCGCTTCGTGCACCAGCTCGGGCGGCAGGTCGAGCGCGGGTCCGAGCAGCACGATCGCCTGCATGCGCTCGGCCAGAAGGTCGAGCAGGTCGCGCAGCCGGCGCAGCGCGATCGCGTCGTGGAGCTGGCGGTGCGCGTCGAGGATCACGAAGATCGCGGGCTCCGCCGCGGCGGAGATCGCGCGCAGGCCGTCGTCGAGCGAGCCCGCGCCGTGTCCGCTCGCGCCCAGGCCCGAGGCGACCGACCAGGTCACGAGCTCGCGCTTGCAGGCCTGCGCGGCCAGCTTCAGCGTGGCGAGCGCGCGCTCCTCTTCGAAGGCCTCCAGCCCGATCAGCCGCCAGCCCGCCTTCACCAGCAGGCCCAGCTCCTTCGCGCAGTCACGACTCATCGCGACTCAGTCCATGTCCGTGGTGACTCGCACCACTTCCTCGTAGGTCGTCACGCCTTCGGCCAGCCGGCGCAGCGCGCTCTCGCGCAAGCTCTCCATGCCCTCGACCTTGGCGGCGCGCGCGATCTCGGTCGCGTCCTCGCCCTTTTTGATCAGGTCGCGCACGCGCCGTCCCACGGTGAGCAGCTCGAACACGCCCGAGCGGCCGTACAGCCCGGTGTGGCGGCACTCCACGCAGCCCTCGCCCCAGCGCACCGCGAGCCGCTCGCGCCGCTCGACCGGCACCTTGATGCCGAGCGAGTTCACCTGGTCGGGAGTCAGGTGACCGTCGACCGCGCAGTGCGGGCAGATCTTGCGCAACAGCCGCTGCGCCAGCACGCCGCGCAAGACGCTGGAGAGCAGGAAGCGCTCGACGCCCAGCTCGGCCAGGCGAGTCACTGCGCCGGCGGCGTCGCGCGTGTGGACCGTGGACAGCACCAGGTGACCGGTGAGTGCCGACTGCACCGCCATCTGCGCGGTCTCGGCGTCGCGGATCTCGCCGACCATGATGATGTCGGGGTCCTGGCGCAGCATGGCGCGCAGCGCGGTCGCGAAGGTGAGCTCGATCTTGCGCTGCACCTGCACCTGCACGAAGCGCGGGTCGATCATCTCGATCGGCTCTTCCACCGTGGTGATGTTCACCTCGGGGCCGGCGAGATAGCGCAGCGTCGCGTACAGGGTCGTGGTCTTGCCCGAGCCCGTGGGGCCGGTCACGAGGATCAGCCCCGAGGGCGAAGTGATCCAGCGCTCGAACTGCTCGCGCTCGGCGGGCGCGAAGCCCAGGTCGGCCAGGTCCGCGAGCAGGATGCCCGGGTCGAGGATCCGGACGACCACCTTCTCGCCGAACGCGGTCGGGATGCTCGCGACGCGCAGCTCGATCTCACTCTGGCCGCGGCGCGTCTTGATGCGCCCGTCCTGCGGGCGGCGCCGTTCGGCGATGTCCATCCGGGCCATGACCTTCACGCGAGACACGATCGCGGCGTGCACCGGCTGCGGGAAGGCTTCGATCTCGTGCAGGATGCCGTCGATGCGGAAGCGCACCACGGCGTCGCCCTGGCGCGGCTCGAGGTGGATGTCGGAGGCGCGCTGCTCGAAGGCGTAGTTCAGGAGGAAGTCGACCGCCGCCACCACGGTCTCGTCGTTCGCGGTGGAGAGCTCCTCGTTCGAGCGCAGCTGCACCATCTGCACCAGCGCGGCGGTGGGGCTGCGGTCCCCGAGCTCGCTCGCGGCCTGCTTGATGCTCGTGCGCAGGCCGAACACGCGGTCGGCGACCGACAGGATGTCGCGCTTCGACGTGATCGCGTAGACGAACGGCTTGCGCACCACGTCCTGCAGCGTCTCGCGCAGCGTGGTGTCGAACGGGTCGGCGACCGCGAGCACGAGTGACTGCGCCTCCTGCGCGATCGGAATCACCACGTGGCGGCGCACGAACGGGCGCGAGAAGGTCTTCGAGATCAACGCGTTGTCGAGCTTCAGCGGGTCGATCTTCACGTAGCGGAGCTGGGTCGCGGCGGCGATGCACTGCGCGATCGCGTCCTCGTCGAGCTTGCGGTGCTCCTTCTGCGCGTGCGGCAGCGCGGCGGCGGCCACGATCTCGGCGGCCGACACGTCGTATCTCGCAGCGGCCTGCGAGCGCACCGAGCCCACGCGCTCCTTCAGCACGCGGCTGCGCAGGGTGGTCTCGCGGCCCTCGACGTCCTTGGCATGCGCCGAAGTCATCAGCTTGGCGCGCACGAGCAGCTCGCACAGCTCGGAGAGCAGGAGCGGCGGCCGCGGCTCCCCTGGCGAGGACGGTCCATTGGCAGGCAGCTTCGCCGGGGGGGTGCCGCTTTCACTCATCGCGGACCCTATCGGTCAGAGAGTCCGCGAACCCAACGACCCCGCTTACGCTTGGTCGATGCGGAAGGCCCGCCAGAGCCACGAGAACGGCGGGCGGATCAGGCCGAGCTCCTGGCACAGGTGTCGCGTCTTGGCGAGCGAGTCACGGCGCAGGCCGGCGAACACGGGGCTCTTCCGGTAGGCCTGGTCCATCACGTCTTTCGGGATCTGGTAGCGGCGCACGAACTGCGCCGAGGGCTCGAGCATGAGCGTGGCCATGTTTCCGAGGATGAACGGCGAGCGCAGCGCCAGGAGACCGCGGCCGAAGAAGCCCAGCCGCGGCACGTGGCGCAGCAGGTAGGCGCGCGCGAACGACATGTGCCGCGCTTCCTCGATCACGTGGATCTGGCTGATGCGCTCGGCGAGCGGGTGGCGCCACTGGCGCTCGCGCAGCGCGCGCCGCTGCATCTGGTCGATCGGCTCCTCGCCGCCGAGCACGAACACGAAGAACAGCTCGGGGAAGCGGCGCGCCAGGCTCGGGATCGAGCGCGCGAAGAACAGGAGACTGCGCGGCATGCCTCCGACCGTGAGTCCGGTGCGGTTCACGAACTCCTGGAACATCATCGAGTGCTGGGTCTCTTCCGCGATCTCGTGGTAGACGTAGCGGAACTCGGGTGAGTCGTTGGGGAGTGACTCGGCGAAGGTCAGCAGGCCCCGCTTCAGCACGTTCTCGAACTGCACGCCCACCTTCATGAACGTGGCGAAGCGGTGCAGGCCGATGCGCGCGCGCACGGGCTGCGGCTGGGACTGGTACCAGTCGGTGCCGCCCAGCGGATCGAGCGGGATCAGCTCGAAGCGCGGGTCGTCGGGCTGCACGGCGTGGTCGGGATCGTCCCAGGCCACGTCCTCGTAGGCGTCGAAGTGTTTGGTCACCGACTGGCGGGACAGGCGGCCCAGCAGCTCGCGCCACGCGCGCTCGTCGGCGCCAGCCAGCTCCGCGTCGTCGGGAATCTCGGGCTTTCCGGGAAGCAGGGGGAGTGACTGCTCCAGGGTGGTCATGGGTTTCCTCCGGAATTCGTCGCGGCCTGGAACACCGCGAGCATGAAGAGTCGTTTCAGGTAGGCAAAGCGCCGCTCGAGCTGCTCGGGCTCGTCGGCCAGCCGCTGGCACAGCGCGATGCCGTGCACGAACGAGAGCACGGTCTCGGCGATCAGGTCGCAGTCGGGCACGTCGCGGCCGAGTGTCTCGCGCACGACCTCGACGATCGCGCCGCGCGCGCTCGAGAACAGCTCGTGCAGGTTGGCGCGCGTGGTCTCGTTGACCTGCGCGCGCTCGAGGATCGCGCCCAGGATCAGCATCAAGGTCTCGCTGCGCTCGGTCACGAGCCAGCGCAGCCCCGCCATGAAGCGGTCGCAGCGCTCCTCGACCCCGGCGGCCTCCTCGACGTTGGCGCGGATCTGCTCGATCCACGCCTCGGCCACCCGGGCCAGCGCGGCGTCGAGCAGGCCTTCCTTGCTCTCGAAGTGCCAGTAGAGCGCCGTCTTCACGACCCCGGCGCGCTCGCACACGTCGGCGACGGAGGTGCCGGCGTAGCCGCGCTCGGAGAAGAGCGCGATCGCCGCCGCGAGGATCTTCTCGCGCGACAGCTCGCCGTGGGCGGTGGCCGCCGATCGCGCGCGTTCGCTGTTCGTTGAGTCCGACATGCCGTACGTACCGGACGGTACATTCAATCGTGCGCGCACGTATGTCAAGGGGAAAGCGAACGAGCGATCAGGAAGGAGGGCCGCTCAGCGCGAGGCGGCCAGCATCTGCTCGACCCGGGGCTGGCTCCAGCCCTGGATCATCTTCCCGCCGATCACGATCACCGGCACGCCGGTGTTCCCGTGGGTCAGGCCCAGGAACTCCTCGCGCGCGTCGTCGTCGTTCTCGACGTCCTTGTCCACGTACTCCTGGCCGATTTGGTCGAAGTACGCGCGCGCCCTGCGGCAGTAGCCGCAGCTCTGCGTCGAGTACATGACGACCGGGGCGTGGGTGGTCTTTCCGCGCGGGCCGTCGTCGGGGGCGACCGAAGCGCGGCGCACGGCCCGCGAGGCCGAGGCCTCGACGGTGATGTGACCGGCGGTCGAGCGCTGCCGCTCGGGCACCTGGTCGAGCGAGGTCGCGAAGCGCACGCGGCCCGACTCGTCCACGTACTGGTAGTAGCCGCCGTCGGCCTTCAAGGTGCCGGACCGGCGCGCAGGCGTTGCCGGGGCGCGCTCCCGAGCGGGCTTGGGAGTCACCGGAGCCCCGTCTTCCGGGGAGCCCACGGGCACCACGGCGCCGTCCTGCGACGGCGGCGAGCAGGCCCAGAGGGGCGCCAGCAGGGCCAGGAGCGCCAGCGAGCGACGAGTCATGCCTTTCTAGGTCGGCAGTTCTACCGCTCGGATTGACCGAGGCGCTCGAGCTCGAAGGCGGCGCACTCGCGCGTGAGCTCGTCGTGCAACTCGGCGCGCAACTTCTCGACCTCGGCCTCGTCGAGGTCCGGGCGCACGCAGCGCGCCGGCAAGTCGTGGCGCACGATCCGGGTGAAGGGCAGGGGCACCTGGAGCCGGTCCCAGCTCGGCGCCCGCCACTTGCGCTGGACCGCGTACATCGACGGGATCAGGACCGCGCGCGAGCGCTGCGCCATGGCCACGACGCCGGGCTTGATCTCGCGGCGCGGGCCGCGCGGACCGTCGACGAGGTGACCCGCGAGCACCGGCTCGCGCAGCACCCGCACCATTTGCAGAAGTGCGCGTGCCCCGCCCCGCGAGCTCGAGCCGCGCACCACCCGCCAGCCCAGCTGCTCGGCGACGCGCGTCACGCGCTCTCCGTCGCGGCTCTGGCTGATCATGATGTACGGCCGGTAGTGTCGCAGGTCACAACACGCGATTAGAAACATCTCGTGCCAGCCGAAGATGATCGCGGCGCTGCCTTCGGCGAGGGTCTGCTCGATGACGTCGTTGTCCTCGTAGTCGAAGCGCAAGGTCGCCCCGAGCAGCCGCACCAGCCATGCGACGGCGAACGCGAGCGCGCGTTCGCCGATGCTGGCCCGTCTTTCCACTGACTCCACGAGGAGCGCCCCTCCTGGCCCGCGTGTATCATGCCGCTCGATGGACGAGATGGCCCGGCTCGAGGTCGACGGCAAGACGTACGAATTCCCGATCGTGACCGGCTCGGAAGGCGAGCGCGGGATCGACATCGGAAAGCTGCGGGACCAGACCGGGCTGATCACGCTCGACCCCGGCTACAAGAACACCGGCTCGTGCAAGAGCGCGATCACGTTCATCGACGGTGAGCAGGGCATCTTGCGCTACCGCGGCTACCCGATCGAGGAGCTGGCCGAGAAGAGTGACTTCCTCGAGGTCGCCTACCTCCTGATCAAGGGCGAGCTGCCGACCGCGGAGCAGTACCGCGCCTGGGCCAACTCGATCCGCTACCACACGATGCTGCACGAGGACCTGAAGCGCTTCTTCTCCGCGTTCCCGAAGGACGCGCACCCGATGGGGGTGTGCTCGGCCGTGATCTCGGCGCTGTCCACGTTCTACCCCGACTATCTCGACCCGCTCGACGCGCAGCAGGTCGAGGTGTCGGTCGAGAGACTGATCGCGAAGTTCCCCACGATCGCGGCCTACGCCAACAAGCACGCCTTGGGTCACCCGTTCATGTACCCCGACAACAAGCTCGGGTACGTCGAGAACTTCCTGCGCATGATGTTCGGCACGCCGTGCGAGGAGTTCGTGGTCGACCCGGTGGTGGCGCACGCGATCGACGTGCTCTTGATCCTGCACGCCGACCACGAGCAGAACTGCTCGACTTCGACCGTGCGGCTCGCGGGCAGCTCGCACGCGAACCTGTTCGCGTCCATGTCGGCCGGCATCGCGGCGCTCTGGGGGCCGCGCCACGGTGGCGCGAACCAGGAAGTGATCGAGATGCTGGAAGAGATCGCCGACGAGGGGCTCAACGCCAAGCAGTTCGTCGAGCGCGCCAAGTCGAAGGACGACACCTCGCGCCTGATGGGCTTCGGCCACCGCGTGTACCGCAACTACGACCCGCGCGCGAAGGTGATCAAGCAGGCCGCGACCGAGGTGCTCGAGAAGCTGGGAGTCACTTCGAAGCTGCTCGAGATCGCGATGGACCTGGAGCGGATCGCGCTCGAGGACGACTACTTCATCAAGCGCCGGCTGTATCCGAACGTCGACTTCTACTCCGGGATCATCTTCAAGGCGCTGGCCATCCCCGTGCAGGGCTTCACGGCCATGTTCGCGATGGGCCGGCTGCCGGGCTGGATCGCGCACTGGATCGAGCTTTTGGCCGAGGGCCAGGCGATCGGCCGGCCGCGTCAGATCTACATCGGGAAGACCCAGCGGACGTACGTCCCGATCTCCGCGCGCCGCGGCTAGTCACCGTGCGCCAGGCGCGCTGGACCGAGTCGGGCCTCGAGATCGTCGAGGTCGAGCCGCCGCCGCTCGCCGCCGGCTGGGCGCGCCTGCGCGTGGCCGCCTGTGGTATCTGCGGCACCGACCTGCACCTGTGGCGCCGTGAGCTGCCGCCGCCCGTGGGCGTGGCGCCGGGTCACGAGATGACCGGCACGTTGATCGACGGCCCGCGCGGCCTTCCCGACGCGCTGTACGCGGTCGAGCCCAAGCACGTGTGCGGCATCTGTGACTTCTGCGTCACCGGCCGCAACCAGCTGTGCGAGAAGCTCGAGATCTTCGGGGTCATGCGCCCCGGCGGACTGGCCGAGTGGGTCGACGTGCCGGTGACCACCCTGCACCCCGTACACTCTTCGGTGTCGCCGCTGGTCGCGTCGCTGGCCGAGCCGCTGGCGGTGTGCGAGCGGGCGCTCGCGCTGGCGCGGCCCGACTCCGACAGCCGCGTGCTCGTGCTGGGCGCGGGCACGATCGGCCTGCTCTCGGGCCTGCTCGCGCGCGACCGCGCGCGCAGCGTCGCGATCAGCGCGCGTCACCCGCAGCAGGCCGACGCCGCCAAGCACCTGGGGCTCCAGGCGCTGGGCGAGAAGGAGCTCAAGGCCTGGGCCGCCGAGGCCCAGCCCGACCTGGTGATCGAGACGGTCGGCGGCCAGGCGCAGACGCTGCTCGACGCCAGCCGCTACTGCCGCGCGGGCGGGCGGATCGTGGTGCTCGGCATCTTCTCGAAGCGCAGCGAGGTGAACGGCTATCTCGTCGCGACGCGCGAGCTCGAGATCGTCGGCTCCAACATGTACGGCGCGGGCCGGCGCGGCTCGCAGTTCCGCGCCGCGGTCGAGCTCCTGCCGCGCTACGCGGCCGAGATCGCTCCGCTGCAGACTCACCGCTTCGGCCTGGGCGAGCTCGAGGCGGCGTTCCGCTGCGCCAGCGACAAGCACACCGGCGCGATCAAGGTCACCGTGCTGCCCGGGCAGGCTTGAGTGACGCGCCGCGGTCCGAGCCGGCCGGGCCGGCTCTCGCGGATCCTGACTCCCATCCTCTCGGCCGCCTCGGCGGCGCTCTACCGCGGCCCGCTGCGCCGCGCGATCTCCGGCGCGCTCGAGCGCAACCGGCGCGTGACTCACCCCGTGATCGCGCTGGGGCGCGGCGCCGCCGGTCTCTCGGGGCTGCGGCTCGCCTTCCTGTCCGACGTGCACCTCGGCAACTACTTCGGCGCGGACGACTGGGTCCGGGTCTGCGAGCGCGTGGCCCAGGAGTCGCCCGACCTCGTGTGTCTGGGCGGCGACCTGGTCAGCGCCTGGGAGGAAGAGGCGCTCGAGCTGCGCAAGGGCCTGGCACTGCTGGCGCCGCCGCTCGGCGTCTTCGCCGTGCCCGGCAACCACGAGTACTGGGCCACGCCGGACCCGCGCGTGTTCGTGTCGGTGCTCGAAGAGAGCGGGATCGAGCTGCTCGTGAACCGCGGCGTGCGCATCGCGCGCGGCGGGGCGACGCTCTGGCTGTGCGGGGTCGACGACCTGCGGCGCGGCGCGCCCGACGTGGCCGCGGCGCTCGCCGGCCGGCTGCCCGACGAGCCTGCGGTCCTGCTCTCGCACCAGCCCGACCTGTTTCCCGAGGCGGTGCTGCACGGGGTCGACCTGCAGATCTCCGGTCACACGCACGGCGGCCAGATCGTGCTGGGCGGCTGGGCGCCGATCACTCACTCGAGGTACGGCCTGTGGACGGGCCGCTACGCGCGCGCCGGCGCGCAGCTCTACGTGAGTCGCGGCGTGGGCACCACGGCGCTGCCGCTGCGCATCGGCGCGCCGGGCGAGATCGCCATGCTCGAGCTCGAGGTGCGCTAGAGCCCGGCGCGGCGCGTCAGGGCCGCTCGGCGAGCGCCTCGGCGCTGAGCCGCGCGACGATCCCCGAGGCCGCGCGCAGCAAGTTCTCGAGCAGGCGGATCTTGATCGCGGGGTCGTGTGAGTCGAGCTCGGCGGCCGCGGCCCGGGACAGCACGTAGCAAGCGGTCGGCCGGTCGGCGCGAACCGATGCGCTGCGTCCGCGTTCCGGCCAGCGCTGCCGGGAACTGAGCAAGCCGGGGGTCGCTGGTAGTACCCTGTCGGAAAACGGAGGACGACGAGATGCCCTGGGACTTCGAGACCGAGCCGGAGTTTCAACGCGAGCTGGACTGGACCGATGGCTTCCTGCGCGAGAAGGTCGAGCCGCTCGACCTCGTGCTGGGCGACGCGTACGACATGCGCGACCCGCGCACGCAGAAGGCGGTCGCCCCGCTCAAGAAGGAAGTGAAGGAGCGCGGGCTCTGGGCCTGTCACCTGGGGCCCGACCTGGGCGGACAGGGCTTCGGGCAGCTCAAGCTCGCGCTCTTGAACGAGATTCTCGGGCGCTCGCGCTTCGCGCCGATCGTGTTCGGCTGCCAGGCGCCCGACTCCGGCAATGCCGAGATCCTGGCGCACTACGGCACCCAGGAGCAGAAGGCCAAGTATCTCAAGCCTCTGCTCGAGGGCGAGATCCACTCGTGTTACTCGATGACCGAGCCGCACGCCGGCGCCGATCCCACCTTGTTCCGCACGCGCGCGGTGCGCGACGGCAACGAGTGGGTGATCAACGGCGAGAAGTGGTTCTCGTCGAACGCGCGCTGGTCGTCGTTCCTGATCGTGATGGCGGTGACCGACGCCGAGGTCGACGCACACGGCGGCATGTCGATGTTCATCGTGCCGACCGAGACGCCGGGCGTGAAGATCATCCGCAACGTGGGCGTGGGCACGGAAGGCCCGGAGCACGCGAGTCACGCGTACATCCGCTACGAGAACGTGCGCGTTCCCGCCGACCACCTGCTGGGCAAGCCGGGTGGCGCGTTCGTGATCGCGCAGACGCGGCTCGGCGGCGGGCGCATCCACCACGCCATGCGCACGATCGCGCAGCTGCGCCGCGCGTTCGACATGATGTGCGAGCGCGCGCTGTCGCGCGACGTGCGGGGCGGCCGGCTCGCCGACCTGCAGATGACTCAGGAGAAGATCGCCGACAGCTGGATCGAGATCGAGCAGTTCCGCTTGCTCGTGCTGCGCACCGCCTGGCTGATCGACAAGTACAAGGACTACAAGAAGGTGCGCAAGGACATCGCCGCCGTGAAGGTGGCGATGCCCAAGGTCTACCACGACGTGGTGTACCGCGCGATGCACCTGCACGGGTCACTCGGTGTCTCGAACGAGATGCCCTTCGCCGCCATGCTGCTGGGCGCGGCGGTCATGGGCATCGCCGACGGGCCGACCGAGGTGCACAAGATCACCGTGGCGCGTCAGGTGCTGCGCGATCACAAGGCCACCGACGGACTGTTCCCGAGCGCGCACATCCCCACGCGCAAGGCGGCCGCGCGCGAGCGCTTCGCCGAGCTCGTGGAGGCGGAGGTGGGGAACCTGTGAGACGGCTCGCGCGCTAGCGGAGCCAGCTCGCGGCGTTGCCCGCGTAGAAGCCGGCGACGACCTCCGGCGAGTGACCCGCGAGCGAGCGGTCGAAGCGGCCGATCGGGTCGCGTCCGCCCTCGGCGTGCGGGTAGTCCGACGAGAACATGTAGAGCCTGGGGTTCGACTCGCGGCACAGGAGGCCCACGTCCTCGAACGGGTAGGGCGTGAAGCGCAGCTGCGCCGCGGCCTGCTCGCTCGGCGTGCGCGTGAAGGTCCGCAGGAACGGCTCCGACTTGCTCCAGATCGCGACCGCGTGATCCAGGCGCCGCAGCATGTCGGGCACCCAGCCGGCGCCCACCTCGATCGCGCCGCCGCGCAGGCCGGGGTGGCGCTCGAGCACGCCGTCGAGCACCAGCACCGACAGGAAGCGCTCGATCGGCTGGTAGATCACGAGCAGGTCCTTCGACCCGATCACCTCGGGCCGCGAGCCCGGGGGCGCGGGGGCGGTGTGACCGTCGTCGAGCCAAGGCTCCCCGATCGAGAAGCCGGAGCTTCCCACGTGCAGCACGAACGGCACGCGCCGCTCGGCGAGCCGCGCCCAGAAGGCGTCCTGGCTCGGGTGACCCGGCGAGTGACCGCCCGGGGCGCGCGCCGGGACCCAGACCTCGCCCAGCCCGAGCTCGAGCGCGAAGTCGAGCTCGGCCAGTGACTTCTCCCCGCCGTCGAGGTCACACAGCGCAACGCCCGTGAGTCGCGGGTCGGCGCTGCAGAACGCGGCCATGGCGCGGTTGTGGGCGCGGTAGGCGGCGTAGCGCAGCTCCGCGTCGGCGAGGTCGAAGAGCAGCGCGCAGAACGACGAGTAGACCACCTGGCGCTCGAAGCCGAGCAGGTCGAGCGCCGTCCCGCGCTCCGTGGAGCTCACCGCGCCCAGCGCGTCGTGCCACTTCGGGCCGCGCCGGATCAGCTCGGAGCCCAGCCGCACCAGCTCCTCGCGCGGCGTGGCGCGCGCGGGGTCGGCCCAGGGGCCGAGATCGGGCACGAGCTTGGGCAGGCGCGCGGCGACCGCGGCCGGCGCGTGCTCCGTCAGGAACGTCGGCCACTCCATCAGGTGGCTGTCGGCGTCGATCGTCCGGCGAGGCCCCGCATAGCTCACGTCGGGATGGTATCTCAGCGGGATGCCGAGACCCGCCGCCGCTCTCGCCTGCGCGATCGCCCTGGGCTGCGCGACCCCCCGCCCGGCGCCGCCGATCGGCAGCTTCGACCCGGCGACCCAGGCTCTCGTGATCCTTTCGACCGGAGCGCTCGAACGCTGCGCCGAAGGCCCGACCTTCGGCGTCAGGAGCGTGGCGGGGGGGGCCGGCAGGCGACCCCCCGCCGCCGCAGCTCGAGGTCAGCTCGAGCGAGGCCGAGAGTGACTTCGCCGACCACCCGGGTCACTTGTACGCGCTGGCACTTCCGCCGGGGCGCTGGGTCGTCGAGCCGATCCCGGTCGGTC
>DATKAO010000015.1 GCA_035498015.1 Myxococcota bacterium | reverse complement strand
CTCGGCGTCGGACGCCGGCTCGTCGCTGCCGAAGATGTCGACGTTCCACTGGTAGAACGCGCGCAGTCTCCCGCGCTGTGGCTTCTCGTAGCGGTAGAACTCGGGCACCGAGTACCACTTGATGGGCTTGGGCAGACCCGCGCCGCGCGCCGCGACCATGCGCGCGAGCGTGGGAGTCATCTCCGGCCGCAGCGCCACCTCGCGCCCGCCCTTGTCGGTGAACGCGTACAGCTGGCCCGCGATCTCCGCGCCGGACTTGGCGGTGAACAGGTCGAGCGACTCCAGCACCGGGCCGTCGATCTCCTCGAAACCGGCGTTCCGCGACGCCTGGTGCCACGCCGACTCGATGTGGCGGCGCAGGACGAGGTCGTCGGGAAAGAAGTCCCGGAAGCCCGGGAGGGCCTGGAAACGCATGGCGCCGCATCGTAGCCGAGCACTTTCCCGCTTCAAACGTCCGGTCCTGGCGACGAAGAGAGACCGTCGAAGGAGGGGCGCAAAGGGGCTACCCTGGTGCTCCGTTCTGCAGCGGGATTTGCGTCGACGGAGGGATCGTGTCCGAGGAGCTGGCCGGGCTGTTCTCTGGCGAGAACGGCGCCTGGGTCGAGGCGCTGTACGAAGATTACGTCCTGGGCCGGGCCGAGGTGCCCGAGAGCTGGCGCCAGCTGTTCGACCGTCTGACGGGTCGCGCGACAGACGCGGATGTTCCCGCCCCCCGCGCCAACGGCCGTGCCCCGGCGCCCGCGCCCGCGGTCTCTTCTGCGGCACCCGCCGCGCCCGCGAGCTCGGTGCAGAGCGCGATCGAGGAGCTCACCGAAGACTCGATCGTGGGCCTGGTCGACGCCTGGCGCAGCTACGGCCACCTCGTGGCCAAGCTCGACCCGCTGGGCGACAACAAGACCGAGCACCCGCTGCTCGACCCCGCCAACTACGGCCTCGCCAACTTCGACCCCACCCGCCGGGTGAAGTTCGGGACCTATCTCGGCAAGGCCGAGGGAACGCTGCCCGAGCTGCTCGAGAGTCTGCGGCGCTGCTACGGCGGCACCTTTGGCGCGGAGTTCATGGAGATCCGCGACAAGGCCCGGCGCGAGTGGCTGCTCCAGCGCATGGAGCCGCGCGAGAACCGCGCGCAGCTCACGAACGAGGAGCGCCTGCGCACGCTCACCCAGGTGATCGCGGCGGAGCGCTTCGAGCAGTTCCTGCACAAGCGCTTCCTGGGCGTGTACCGCTTCTCGCTCGAGGGCGGTGAGTCGCTGATTCCGATCATGGACACGCTGCTCGAGGGCGCGTCCGAGCTCGGCGCGGAAGAGATCGTGATCGCCATGGCCCACCGCGGGCGCCTGAACGTGATGGCGCACTCGATGGACATGCCGTACCGCGCGATCATGGCCGAGTTCCAGGCCACGCTCATGCCCGCCAACGCGCAGGGCGCGGGCGACGTGAAGTACCACCGCGGTTACTCCGCCGACCGGCGCACGCGCGCCGGCAAGTCGCTGCACCAGTCGCTCTGCCCCAACCCGAGTCACCTGGAGTGGATCAACCCGGTGGCCGAGGGCGTGGTCGCGGCCAAGCAGCAGCGGCGCGGCGACACCGACGGCACCCAGGTGGTGCCGGTGCAGATCCACGGCGACGCCGCCTTCACCGGCCAGGGCATCGTGTACGAGACACTCGCGCTGTCGGAGCTCGCCACCTACCGCACCGGCGGCACGGTGCACGTGATCATCGACAACCAGATCGGCTTCACCACCGAGCCCTCGGACTGCCGCTTCACGCAGTACCCGAGTGACACGGCCAAGAACATCCAGGCGCCGATCTTCCACGTGAACGCCGACGACCCCGAGGCCTGCGTGCACGCGGCCAAGCTCGCGATCGCGTTCCGCCAGCAGTTCAAGGAAGACGTGATCATCCATCTGGTGTGCTACCGGCGGCACGGTCACAACGAGGGCGACGACCCGACCTACACCCAGCCGCTCATGTACAAGGCGATCGCCGCGCACGAGCGGGTCGGGCAGATCTACACCGACCGCCTGCTGGCCGACCAGGTGCTCGACGCCGCCGCGCTGGCGAAGATCGAAGAGCAGCAGAAGCGCCGGCTGGAGCAGGCGCTCGAGGAGAGCACGACTCACACGCGGCTGGCCGGCGCCGAGGGCTACCACGGCCTGTGGGAGGGCCTGGCGAATCCCGAGCAGCACGACGGCAAGACCGCAGTCACCCTCGAAGCGCTGCTCACCACGGGCCGCGCGCTGGTCGAGTTCCCGCCCGGCTTCTCGGTGCACCCCAAGCTCAAGCGCCAGCTCGAGCAGCGCTGGAAGTCGGTCTCGGACAACGAGCCGTTCGACTGGGGCACGGCCGAGGCGCTGGCCATCGGCACGCTGCTCGGCGAGGGCGTGCCGGTGCGCATGACCGGCCAGGACTGCGAGCGCGGCACGTTCGGCCACCGGCACGCCGTCCTGCACGACGTGGAGAACGGCGCCCGCTACGTGTCACTCGACAAGCTCGGCAGCGGCGGCGCGCGCTTCACGATCGCCAACTCACTGCTCTCCGAAGCCGCGGTGCTCGGCTTCGAGTACGGCTACAGCACGGTCGACCCCAACCGGCTGGCCATGTGGGAGGCGCAATTCGGTGACTTCGCGAACAGCGCCCAGGTGATCATCGACCAATTCATCGCCAGCGGCGAGAAGAAGTGGAGCCGCTCGTCGGGGCTGGTGCTGCTCTTGCCGCACGGCTACGAGGGCAAGGGCCCCGAACACTCGAGCGCGCGGCTCGAGCGCTTCCTGCAGCTGTGCGCGGAGGACAACCTGCAGGTCGTCAACCTCTCCACGCCCGCGCAGTACTTCCACGCGCTCCGCCGCCAGGTGCGCCGCAATTTCCGCAAGCCGCTGATCGTGATGTCGCCCAAGAGTCTCCTGCGCCACCCCAAGTGTGTCTCGACGCGCGATGAGCTCACGGGCGGCGAGTTCCGCGAGGTGATCGACGACGCGGCGTTCGGCGCGGGCGGCCGCTCACCCGCTGCCACGCGCCGCGTGCTGGTGTGCAGCGGCAAGGTCTACTACACGTTGCTCGAAGCGCGCGAGGAGCACGGCTTCGAAGACGTGCCGATCGTGCGCCTCGAGGAGCTGCACCCGTTCCCCTTCGAGTCACTCATGGCCGTGCTCGGGCGCTACGCCGCGAGTGAGGTCGCCTGGGTGCAGGAAGAGCCCTGGAACATGGGCGGCTGGCAGTTCGTGGCCGAGCGGCTGCGGCGCGTGCTGCCGCCCGAGAAGTCACTGCGCTACGTGGGCCGCCGTGAGTCGGCGAGCCCCGCGACGGGCTCCTACCGGCTGCACGAGGAGGAGCAGGCGGAGTTCGTGCGCGAGGCGTTCGCGCCCAAGGCGATGGCGCGCCGCGACGGTTAGCCTGGCTCTGTACAAGTAATATGTTTTATGTATTACTTGTGTAGTGGCGGCAACTCTTCCGCTCGAAGCTCCGCAGATCCTGCGAGATCTCAACTCCTGGTGGGCCCCACCCCATGGCGTTCGCCCCGAGCCTCCTCCGTACCTGCGCCGCGGAGTAGCTGAGCTCGAGCACGTCCTCGCGGCCAAGAAGCCACTGGTTCAAGTGCTCCGCGGCCCTCGCCAGGTCGGCAAGACGACGGCTCTCTACCAGCTGGCAAAGAACAGAATCGCCTCAGGCATTCGGCCGAACGACATCTTTCTCGTTCGATTCGACCTGCAGCCCCTCCAGGAGACCGATCTTCGAGTGCTCGTGCGCTGGTACGAGGACGAGATTCGAGGTCGATCGCTGGCAAACGGCGAACCAGCACTCCTCTTGCTCGACGAGATTCACAAGTTGGACCGTTGGGCCGAGCAAGTGAAACACCTCTACGACACGTTCCCCGCGCATCTGGTTCTCACGGGCTCATCGAGCGTGCTCGTCGCTCGCGGACAGAGAGAGAGCCTCGCGGGCCGGGCGTTGACGATCGACTTCCCGCCGTTCCAGTTCCGAGAGGTCGCGGAATGTTGGCAGGCGCACCTGACTGCAGAGCTCCCTACCCCCCTGACGATCTCCGACCTCATCACCGCTCCCGGGGAAGCCAGAAGGGCATTCCGAGAGATCCATCGGCAGCCGGCGCAGCGCAAGCACGCACTGCGGCGCCTCCTCGAACGCTACTACAACCGTGGTGGCTATCCACGGCTGTACGAAGAAGAGAGCGGGCCACTACAGGACAGGTGGGCGGACTACCTTGTCGAGACGGTGTTCGATCGGGTTCTGGGTGTCGACATCCCCGACCTCTTCCCCATCGAGCAGCCGCAGCTGTTGCGGCACATCTATCTCGAGCTTGCACGCCGAACCGGCAACGAAGTGTCGCAGGGGCAGCTGACTCAAGTCTGCATTGAGGCGGGATACAAGACTGCACAGCCGGTAGTAGGCCGCTATGTCCACTACCTGTCCGACGCAATGCTGATCCGCGAGTTTCGGCGCTATCCGCTGGCTCGAAAGGTGAGTGCTCGCGTGCCAGTCAAGATCACGCTGACAGATCTGGGCGTGCGAAATGCGATCTTCCGAGGGGCGCCCAGTCTCTGGGAGTCAGCGCCCGACGTCGTCGGGCCGCTCGTCGAGACCTTGGTTCAGTCAGTGCTAAGAGGAACTGGTCTGCAAGTGCACTTCTACCGCGACTACGTGCAGCCCGGAAACCGACGGTCCCCGCTGGAAGAGATCGATTTCATCCCAGAAACCCTTTCGGGTGCAGTTGCGCCCATCGAGGTCAAGTTTCGCCAGCGAATCGAGAGCCGCGACTTCGTTTCCGTCCGCCGGTTCATGGAGCGTTTCTCGTCCGAGGCCGGATTCGTGGTCACCAGAGACCAATACCAGTGCCCCGACGGAGACCGGCTCATGTGCGTCCCCATTCTCGACTTTCTGCTCGCATTCTGACTAACTCGCTCCAGCCCGAAGGAGCCCGCCGGTCACGAAGCGCACGCACAGCGCCTCGATCTGCGCGCGCGGGAGCTTCCGGCGCAGCCCTGCGCGCGCGCAGGCGTCGACGGCCGAGGCCTTCGCGGCGGCCAGCGCTGCGGCCTCTTCGGGCGGGACGCCGAGGTCGCTCTCGATCTGCTTGGCCCAGAACGCGAGCAGCCGGCTGACGCGCCGGCGCCCGGCGCGCGCGAACCAGCGGCCCTGCACGCGCGCTTCGAGCGCGCCGATCAGCGCTCCGCGCTCCGCCACGACGTCGAGATACTCGGCGACTCCCGCGCGGATCCGCGCCTCGAAGTCACTCGCGCGCGCCACCGCCGCCTCGACGCGCAGGTAGAGCTCGTTGACCTCGCGGTCGTACAGCTCGAGAGCCAGCGCCTGCGCGTTCTCGAAGTACGCGTAGCCCAGCCCCTTCGACACGCCCGCGCGCCGCGCGACGCTCTCCATGGTGAGCGCGTGAAAGCCGCGCTCCAGCAGGATCTCGGCCGCGCTGTCGAGCAGGTGCCGGCGCCGATCCGCGGCCGGGAGGCGGGTTCGCTTGGCGCTCGCTGCCACGGCCGCGATTCTAATTGACGGTACCGTCAACTTCCAGGTAGCATTTGCAGCCAGAGGAGACATGCGCATGCCGTACGCGCAAGGCCGGACCTACTTCGACGCCGACAGTCACATCATGGAGCTCGCCGACTGGCTCGCGCCCTACGCCGACCCGGGCGTGCGCGAGAAGCTGCGACCCTTGTATCTCGGCGGCGCGGGCAAGCTCGCCGACCAGGCAGTCGCCTCCGCGGCGGCGCGCCGCGGCGACGCCGAGGCGGCGCGCGCGGCAGAATCGAACCTGATGGGCGCGAAGGGCTGGAGCGCGCTCGGCGCCTTCGACCGCGAGGAGCGCAAGCGCGCGCTCGACCTGCTCGGCTTCGCGCGCCAGCTCGTGTTCAGCACGTTCGCGCCCACGCAGTACCGCGGCGACGACCTCGACCTGCTCTACGGCGGCGCGCGCGCGCACAACCGCGCGATGGCGGACTTCTGCTCGCAGGACGGACGCCTGATCGGCGTCGCCAGCGTGCCGTGGGGCGACCCCGCGCGCACGCGCGCCGAGGCCGAAGAGGCGATCCGCCTGGGCTGCGGCGCGATCCTGGTCGACTCGGCCCCGAGCGGCGAGCTCTCGCCGACTCACCCGGACTATCACGCGTTCTGGGCGGAGCTCGAGTCGTCGAACGTGCCGTTCATGCTGCACATCGGCGGCGGCGGGCGCACGTTGCGCCGGCAGTTCCACGCCAACGGCAGGAAAGTCACCGACTGGCTCGGCGGCGGCGAGAACATCCGCTCGAAAGACTTCATGACCGTGCACAACGCGCCCGAGACGTTTCTCTCCTGCATGGTGCTCGACGGCATGTTCGAGACCTTCCCGCGGCTGCGCGGCGGCTGCATCGAGCAGGGCGCGCTGTGGGTGCCGGCGTGGCTGCGGCGGCTCGACATCGCGCAGGACACGTTCAGCAAGACCGAGCCCGCGCTGCGCCTGCCCAGGCGCGCGTCGGAGTACGTGCACGGGCACGTGTGGTTCACGCCGTTCCCGACCGAGCCCGTGGGCTGGATCGTGGAGCAGGCGGGCGAGGACCTGTGCCTGTTCTCGTCGGACTACCCGCACCCCGAGGGCGGGCGCGACCCGGTCAAGCGCTTCGAGCAGTCACTCGCCGGCGCGCGGCCGTCGGCGCTCGACGCCTTCTACAGCGAGAACTTCAGGGCGATGATGGGCTGAGCGCCGCGGCGGGCGTGAGCCCGCCGATGCGCAGCGCGTCGTCGATCAGGAAGCGCACCTGCGGCTCGCGCGGGAACGACACGTGACTGCCCGCGTACCACGCGATGCGCGGCTCGCCCCAGTGCCGCCACAGGTCGCGCACCTGGTCCGCGGGCACCAGGTGGTCGGCGGTGGCGCCGAAGATCGACAGCCGCTCGCGCGGCACGAGCGGAGTCAGCACCAGCGGTGACACGACCGAGAGCACGTCGCTCAGGATCTCCCAGTCGAAGCCCAGCCGGTCGATCTCGCGCAGCAGCCGGTGCGGCGCCAGCCGCTGCACCAGCCGGATGAAGTCGGCGGCGGGAATGCCGGCGATCACGCTGTCGAGCCCGCCGTCGAGACAGGCCAAGAGCGCCGCCGTGTAGCCGCCCAGCGAGAGGCCATATACACCGATCTGTGTCGCACCCTGCGCGCGCACCCACGACAGCAGCCGCCGGATGTCCCACATGGCCTGCGCCTCGGCATGAACGGTGTCGAGGAAGTCACCCGACAGGAAGCCGTCGCCGCTGCGCAGCCGGGGCGCGCGCGCGCCGTGCAGCGGCAGCACGGGCAGGAGCAGGTTGAGGCCCAGCTCGTGGTGCAGGCGACGCGCTTGGAAGGCGGCGAGGTCGGTCGCCGGCGCGCCCATGCCGTAGCCGTGGATGCACACCAGCCAGGGCCGCGCCGCGCCGCCGTGGCGCAGCACGTGGGCGTGCGCCTCGCGGTTCATGCCGTACGAGAGCCAGCGGTCGCGGCCCGGGTCGCCGACGCGCGGCTCGTAGCCGCTCGCGAACGACAGCCGCTCGAAGCTCTGGTTGAACGCGCGGCCCCAGCGCAGGACCGGCTCGTCGAGCGCCGGCGGTGTCTCGTGATAGCTGGCCGGCTTCTCGAGCCAGCCCGACGCTTCGAAGTGCTCGCGCGCCTCGCGCAGCTCTCGGGCCGCGCGCTCCACGTCGGGGTTCATCGAGCGGGGGCGGGTCGCGATCAGGCTCGCGAGCGCGAGCTGGTCGAACGCGACCTTGGTCGCGAGCTCGAGGTCGAGCGCCGGGTGCGGCACGCGCTCGATCGGCGGCTCGGCGCGCTGCGCGGCCCACCCGCATGCCACGAACGCCGCGACCGCGAGCGCCAGAAGGCCGAAGGCCGTGAACCCGATCATGAACAACAGCGGCAGCGCGGCGACCACGGCGCAGAACGCGCCGAGCGCCGTGAGCTGCGGCGTGCGCGGGTCGCCCGGCAGGAGCAGGCTCGAGACACCGCCGGCCAAGAGGAGTGACCCGGGCACCGCCGCCACGAGGAAGCTCCACGGCCCCTGCCCCGCGGCGATCCAGCACAGCCCGGCGACGATCGCGAGCGCGTTCTCGAGCACGCTCAGGCCTCCGCTTCCAGGTGAGGGCGCGTGCGCCGCGGGCGGCCCGCCGCGCGGCCTTTGCGCGCCGGTGGCTGCGCTGCGGCACGGCGCAGCTCGTCGAACGCGGCCGCGGTCGCGTCGGCCAGCGGCGCCAGGTCGGGCACGCGCGACGCGTCGGAGCAGAGCGACACGCTCATGCGGTCCGCCACCCGAGTCAACGTGACTTCCAGCGCCACGCCCGGCAGCCGCGGCGCGACGGGAACGAACGCTTGCAGGCGCGCGCCCAGCAGTGAGGGCGGCGCGTCGAGGCCCGCGAGCTCGAGCGCGGCGACGTCGGCACGGCGCCACACGGCCGCGCGCGACAGCTCCGCCAGCTCGTGCAGCGGTGACTCGCTCGCGGCGGGTGCGCCGGACGCATGAAGTTCGCTCGCGGCGCGCAGCGCGACCAGGCGGGCGCGCGCGTCGGGCGCATCGACCGGCAGCCGCAGGCGCGGCGCCGACCAGCGCCCGCCGACACAGAACGGCGTCACCACGCGCAGCGCGCCCACGTCGGGGCGTGCGCCACGCCGCTCGGCCACGCGGCGCAGCCCGCCCGCCAGCGCCGCCAGCACCACGTCGCGCTCGCTGCCGCCCAGGCGCGCGCGGATGGCGGCCAGGTCGTCGCCCGCGAGCGCGAGCCAGTCGATGCGGCGGTGCGGCCCGTCGTGCGCGGGGCCCAGTGCGGCGTCGGGAGTCACGATCGCCTCTTCGGCAAGATCGAGCGCGAAGCGCACCCCGCTGCCCACGCGCGCCAGGAGCCGCGAGGGCGCGGCCGACGCCACGAGGCCACGCGCGAGCGCCTCGCCGGCGCGCAGCACGCCGCCCGCCACGCGCGCCCCGGGCTCGAGCAGGGCCGAGTCACACTTCCCGATCAGCGCGAAGCGCCCGGCGTCGAGGCCCTCCACCAGCCAAAGCTCCCAGAGCGGCTTGTCGGGGTCGAGCGCTTGCGAGAACACGCGCGCGGCCAGCCGCTTCAGCGCGCGCTCGTCGCCGGGGCGCGGCAGGCAGGCGTGGCGCACGTGGTAGTCGAGCTGGAAGTCGGCGTCGGCGCGGAACAGCTCGAGTGACCCGAAGGCCAGGCGCGTGCGGCGCTCGGAGGCGCGCGGCCAGGCGGCGATCAGCCGGGCGGCGAAGGCGCGCAGGCGCTCGACGTCGATGCCGCCGTGGCGCAGCGACAGCGGATCCGCGTCGAACACGAGCACGGCTCCGAGTTGCATGCGCTTGGGGGTAGCTCGCGCCGAGTCACTCCGCCAGTCGGTAGCGGCGCAGCTCGGGAATGCGCCAGGCCACGACGGCCGCGACGAAGAGACACCCGAAGCCGCCGAACACGACGGCGAAGGTCGGGCTGGTCAGCTCCGCCAGGAAGCCCGACTCGGCCTGCCCGATGTTGTTCGAGGCCCCGATGAAGATGAAGTTCACCGAGCTCACGCGCCCGCGCAGCGCGTCGGGGGTGGCCAGCTGGATCATGGTGCTGCGCAGCACCACGCTCACGGCGTCGGCCATGCCGACCATCATGTAGCAGGCCACCGACAGGGCGTAGCTGCGAGACACTCCGAAGGCGATCGTCGCCAGACCGTACGCGACCACGCCCCACAAGAGCGCCCGACCCGCGCGCCGGAAGCCCGGCCGGAAGACGAGCAGGCTCGACATGGCGAGCGAGCCGATTTCGAGCGAGCCCGACAGGAGCCCGTAGCCGTCGGCGCCCACGTGCAGGATGTCGCGCGCGTAGGCCGGAAGCAGCGCCGTGGCGCCGCCCAGCACCACCGCGAACATGTCGAGCGTCATGCAGCCGAGCACGACCGGGTTGTGCCACACGTAGCGGATGCCCTCGACGATCGCGCCCCAGGTGACTCGCGCCGGGTTCGCCACGCGCGGCAGCCGGGGCAGCCGGGTGAGCGACGAGATCGAGATCGCCACCAGCACGGCGTGCAGGCCATAGGCTGCGGCGATGCCGAAGTGCCCGGTCGCGAAGCCCGTCAGCACCGGGCCGGTCGCGAAGCCCAGGAACAAGAGGGTCGACATCAGCGTGACCGCGCGCGGGAAGCGCTCGCGCGAGACGAGCTGCGGCAGGAGCGACGCGCGCGCGGGCTGCTCGAACACGCCCGCGGTGGCCGCGAGCAAGACGGCGCCGTAGAGGACGGGCAGACCGATGCGGTCGGTCGCCGACAGGAGACACAGGGTCGACGAGCACAGGAGCGGCACGACCTGCGCCATCTGGATCAGCCGCCGCCGCTCGATCGTGTCGGCGACCGCGCCCGCGGGCAGGCTGAACAAGAGCGACGGCAGGAAGCGAATCAGGCCGACGATCCCGAGCTGCGCGGGCTGGTGCGTCAGACCGTACACGTGCCAGGCCACGGCCGAGCCGAGCAACGTCATCGCGGTGCCCGAGAAGAAGCGACTGAGCGCGAACCAGCGGAAGGGCGCTTCGCGAAAGACCGCGAAGCGCGAGTCGTCGCCGGCGCCCTCGCCGTCCTCCGCCGCGCTCATGCGATGCCGAGCACGCTGAGTGAGCGCGCGCCGTGCGCGCCGAGCACCAGCTCGCCCTCGATGTCGGCGGTCTTCGACGGCCCCGCCACGAACGTGAAGTGGTGCTGCGCGAGCGCGCCCTCGGGCAGGCTGGCCAGCGCTGCGTGCATGTCGGGCACGATGCGGCGTGTCTCGAGCAGGAGCACCAGGTGCTCGCACAGCACGGGCAGCGCGCGGGGGCTCGCCTCGCGGCCATCGAGCCCGACCGCGCCGTTCTCGGCCACGCCGAGCGCCCCGCACAGCACCGCGACCGCCACGTCGGCCGCGGCGTGCGGCGGCGCATCCGGCTGGATCGGCTGCCAGGGGCCGGCGCCCAGCCGGAGCAGCGCCGCATCGCTCGCCACGATGCGCCCGCTCGCGCCGAGCTCCCGACAGCGCTCGGTGACCCGTGCCGCGAGCTCCGCCGCCGCGAACGGGCCGAGCGCCTGCCCGCCCGCCGCGGCGAGCTGCGCGCCGAAGGCTGCGAAGTCGGCGCGGCGCCGCGCGGGCTCGAAGGGCCCTGGCGCAGCCACGACGTGACTCACCGCCGCGCGCACGCGCGCCAGGATCTCGTCGCGAGCGCTCATCGCCGTGCCCGCATGCGCGCGCGGAAGCTCTCGCCCGGGTGCTCCGGCAGCTCGCGCGAGGCGAGCCACGCGCGCGCAGGTCCGACGCGCAGCCGCCCGAGCCACGGCCACACGAGCCGTGCCGCGAGCGCCACGGCGCGGTACGCGAGCGGGTGGCGCAGCGCCGCCGCGGCCAGGCGCGTGCCGGGCGGCGGAGCGACCGGCACGGAGTCACTTCCGCGCCAGGCCAGGAGCTGATCGTGCAGGTCGATCTTCACCGGACACACCGCGCTGCACGAGCCGCACAAGCTCGACGCGAACGGCAGGCTGCGCTGCTCCGCGTCCGGCGCCAGCACGGGCGCGAGCACCGCGCCGATCGGCCCGGGCAGCGCCCAGCCGTACGCATGTCCCCCCGCCCGGCGGTACACCGGGCAGGTGTTGAGACACGCGCCGCAGCGGATGCAGGAGAGCGCGGAGCGATGTGCCGGGTCCGCGAGCAGGCGCGTGCGGCCGTTGTCGACCAGCACCACGTGCAGCTCGGCGCCGCGCCGCGGGCCGGTCATGAGCGTCGTGTAAGCCGAGATCGGCTGACCCGTCGCGCTGCGCGCGAGCAGGCGCAGGAAGACCGCCAGGTCGGGCAGCGCCGGCACCAGCTTCTCGATGCCCAGACACGCGATGTGCACCGGCGCGAGCGCGCTGCCGAGGTCGGCGTTGCCTTCGTTCGTCACGATCACCACCGTGCCGGTCTCGGCGACCGCGAAGTTGGCGCCGCTGATCGCCGCATCGGCGGCGAGGAAGCGCGCCCGCAGGTCGCGGCGCGCGGCAGCGGTGAGTCGCCCCGGGTCCGTGTCGCCGGGAGCCGAAGCGAGCTCTCGCTCGAACAGCGCGCCGATGTCGCCGCGCGTGCGGTGGATCGCGGGCATGATGATGTGCGAAGGCGGCTCGTGGCCGAGCTGCACGATGCGCTCGCCCAGGTCGGTGTCGACCACCTCGATGCCCGCGCGCTCGAGGTGCGGGTTCAGCGCGCACTCCTCGGTCAGCATCGACTTCGACTTCACGACCCGGCGCGCGCCCTTCGCCACGAGCAGCTCAGTCACGACCCGCCGCAGCTCGGCGGCGTCCGCCGCGAAGTGGACGCGCGCGCCCGCCTGCTGGGCGCGCGCCTCGAAGCGCTCGAGGTACACGTCCAGGTGGTCGAGCGTGTGCGCCTTGATCGCGCGCGCCTGCTCGCGCAGCCGCTCGAAGTCGGGCTCGGCGCGGCCCGCGGCGTCGCGCTTGTCGCGCAGCGCGCCGACCGCCGCAGCGTGCGCCGCGAGCCGTTCGCCGCGGGGCAGGAGCTCGGCGGCGCGCCGGTCGAGCGAGAAAGTCATGCGCCCGCCTCGCTGGCCAGGATCTCGGCCAGGTGCAGCGCGCGCGGTCCCCTGCCCTCGCGCCGGCGCAGCCCGTCGAGGTGCAAGAGGCAGCTCACGTCGGTGCCGGTCACGAACTCCGCGCCGCTGCGCTCGAGCGCGTCGAGCTTGGCGCGGCCGATACGGCCCGAGAGCTCGGGATACTCGACCGAGAACGCCCCGCCGAAGCCGCAGCACTCGTCGCGCCGCTCGACGGGGCACAGCTCGAGCCCGGCCACGCGCCGCAGCAGTGACTCGGTCAGCCCCGGCCCCGGCGCGCGCGCGGTGCGCTCGCTGGGCCAGCCGAGCCCGAGCTCGCGCAGCCCGTGACAGCTCTCGAGCAGCGCCACGCGGTGCGGAAAGCGCGCGCCGACGTCGCTGCGGTTCAACACGCGCACGATGAACTCGCCCAGCTCGAAGGTGCGCGCGGCGAGCTCACGCGCTGCGCCGGGCTCGACGAGCTCGCGGTAGCGCTGGCGCACGGTCGCGACGCAGCTCGCGGATGGACAGACGATCGGGTCGCTGCCGCGGAACACGTCCAGGTGCCGCCGGGCCAGGCTCGCGGCCTCGGCGCGCGCGCCCGTGGTCACGAACGGCTGGCCGCAGCAGGTCTGCCGCGGGTCGAAGTCGACGCTGCAGCCCAGGCGCTCGAGCAGCGTCACGCTGGCGAGCCCCACTTGCGGCGCGAGCTGGTCGACGTAGCAGGGAATGAACAGCTGCACGCGCACGGGGCGTGACTCAGGCGTCCGGCAGCAGCGCTCCGACCTCGTCGGGCGCGAGCCGGTATTCGGTGGCGCAGAACTCGCAGCGCACCTCGACGTCCTCGCGCCGGCTCGCGATCGCGCGCGTCTCGTCGCGGCCGAGGAGTGACACCGCGCGGCGCACCTTCTCGGCGCTGCAGCCGCAGTGGAACGCGGGGGTCGAGCGCTCGCGCGCGCGCCCGCCGATCCCGGCCAGCAGCGCGTCGAGCAGGCCGTCGGCGCCGAGCCCGGAACGGATCAGCGCGGTCGGCGCGGGCAAGCCGCGGATGGTGACCTCCAGTCGCGCGAGCACCGCTTCGTCGACCCCGGGCAGCGTCTGCACGAGATAGCCGCCCGCGGCCCCGATGCCGCCGTCGCTCTCGACGAACACGCCCGCGGCCAGCGCGGACGGCGTCTGCTCGCTCGCGGCCAGATAGTGCGCGATGTCCTCGGCGATCTCGCCCGACTGCAGCGGCACGATGCCCGTGTAGGGCTCGCGCCAGCCTGGCCGGTAGCGCACGACCGCGAGGATCCCGCGCCCCACGGCCGCGGCGACGTCGAGCTTCCCGTCCTTCGGCGGCGGGTGCACCGACGGATCGCAGACGTAGCCGCGCACCCGGCCGCCGTGGTCCGCGATCGCGGTTACTTGACCGAGTGGTCCATCGCCTCGGAACTGCAGCTGGAGTGTCTCGCCATCCTGCGCGCCCGACGCGAGCAGCACGGCACCCATCAGCGCACGCCCGAGCGCCGCGCTCGCCGTGGGCGCGGTGCGGTGGCGCGCCGCGGCCTCGGCCACCAGGGGCGTCGCGACGAGCGCGCGCAGGGAGAGCCCGCCGTCGGCGGACACCGTGCGCACCAACTCACACGCGGAGCGCGGGTTCTCGATGGCTAGAGCACGGCTTCGGCTACGGCGCGCACGGCCTCGATCTGGCCCGTGCCCAGACACATCGTCCCGACCGGCGAAGACTTCCATGCGGAGATACGGTCGCGAATCCGCTCGCGCGAGCCAATGAGCGCCACCTCATCCACCAGCGCGTTCGGGACCGCGGCCATGGCCGTGTTCCGGTCGCCCGCGAGGAAGGCGTCCTGGATCTTCACCGCCGCCTCCTCGTAGCCGAGTCTCTTGGCGTAGTCGTTGTAGAAGTTCTTGCCGCGCGCGCCCATCCCGCCGATGTACAGCGCCAGCATCGGCTTCACCGCGTTTCTACACTTCTCCAGGTCGTCGCCGACCACGCAGGTCACGAACGGCGCGACGTCGAAGTTGGCGAGACTCTTGCCGCCCCCGGCCTTCTTGAAGCCTTCCTCGACGTGGGGCGCGAACACCGACCACTTCTCGGGAGACATCCAGATCGGGAAGAAGCCGTCTGCGACCTCGGCGGCGGTCCTGACTCCCGCGGGCCCGATCGCCGCAGTGTAGATCGGTAAGTCCGCGCGGCCGTGCAGAATGCTCTTGAGTGGCTTTCCCAGGCCCGTAGCGCCCTCCCCCGTATAGGGGAGGTCGTACTCCTCGCCGTGAAACTCGGCGGGCTGCTCGCGTTTCAGAATCTGGCGAATGATCTGGATGTACTCGCGCGTGCGTGTGAGTGGCTTTCCGTATGCAACACCGTGCCAGCCCTCGACGACCTGCGGACCGGACGGTCCGAGGCCGAGGATGAAACGGCCCCCAGAGAGTGCATCCAGGGTCATCGCAGTCATCGCGCACATTGCGGGCGTGCGCGCGGGGATCTGCATGATCGCAGTACCGAGCCGAATGCGTGTGGTCTGAGCCCCGATCCAGGCCAGCGGGGTGATTGCATCCGAGCCGTACGCCTCTGCAGTCCACACAGAGTCGAACCCGAGTCGCTCCGCTTCGAGAATCAATTCGAGCGGCATGCCCATGCCTCTGCCCGAGTATCCGACGGTCAGTCCGAGCCGCACGTGAGATCTCCCTTCCTTGCCGAAGCCGATGCTACACCGGGGTGAACACCCGGCGCAAAGTCATCGGGACGGGGCAGCGAGGTGCGTGCGTCACACGAAGAAAAGTGCGGATGAGTCGCAATTCCTCTCGACACACCGGAAACCGCCTCCTAATCTACGCGTGAGTCTCACTGGAGGTCTTCGGACACGAGTCTTCGGACACGAGCCTTCGGACACGAGAGTGAGGCTCAGGGAAGGGAGTTTCCAAATGTCCTGGCAACGCGCGACTCAGGAATCGTGCGTATCCCACAGCGGAGGTAACTGACGTGGCAACAAAGAAGCGCGGTACGGGCCGCAAGCGCACGAACCGACTCTCTGCGGCTGGCCGCAGGGCGATTTCACTGGCGGCGAAGCGCCGCTGGGCCAAGTATCGGGCCAAGAAGAAGAAGAAGTAGTCCGACGGAAATCGTCGAAACGTCGGGGTGGGCACCTTCGGGAGCTCACCCCGCGTTTGCTTTTGGGGCTCGAAGGAGCGACTCAGAGCGCCGTGGTTCCGAGGCTGATGCTCGTGTGCAAGCCACAGGGGGTCCGATGAGCGTGCGTTCACTTGTGTTGACACTGGTACTGTCGCTTTCGCTGACCGGTTGCGTTTTGTACACCCCGATCGACCTCGGGTCACTCGGCGGCCCGGGTGAGTTCCAGGAGACGGTGGTCGAGGGCTCCTCGGGCCCGAAGATCGTCATGCTCGAGATCTCGGGAGTCATCTCCGACAACGAGGAGCGCACCACGCTCGGGCTGGGCGAGAGGCCGAGCATGGTGGCCGAGACCAAGAGCGTGCTCGAGCGGGCCGCCGACAACGGCGACGTGGCGGCGCTGCTCGTGCGCATCAACTCGCCGGGCGGGTCGGTGTCGGCCAGCGACACGCTGTACCACGAGATCAAGGCCTGGAAGGAAGCCAACAAGAAGCCCGTGTACGCCTACATGAACGGGCTCGCGACCTCGGGCGCCTACTACCTGTCGATGGCGGCGGACCGCGTGATCGCGCATCCGACCGCGGTCACCGGCTCGATCGGCGTGATCATGCCGGGGCTCAGCATCGAGGGGCTGATGGACAAGTACGGCGTCGCGGACCAGACGCTGACCAGCGGCCCGTACAAGGACACCGGCTCACTCTTCCGCGACATGCGGCCCGACGAGCGCAAGTACATGCAGTCGGTGATCGACGACCTGTACGGACGTTTCACCAGCGTGGTCGCGCAGGGCCGGCCACAGCTCGACCCGGCCAAGATCAAGGAGCTCGCGGACGGCCGCGTGTACAGCGCGAACCAGGCGCTCGCGGCGGGCCTGATCGACGAGATCGGCTACGTCGACGACGCCGTCGAGCAGCTGCAGAAGAAGCTCGGCGCCAAGGAGACGCGCCTGATCGTGTACCACCGCTCGAACAGCATCCAGGACAACATCTACAGCCGCTCACCCGATCTCTCGCTGCACGCGCTGGACGCCGCGCTCTCCGCGCTGCGCCGCGCCGCGCTCGCGCCAGGCTTCTACTACATCTGGCCCAGATATCTCTACTGACGCACGCGTCGCCTGGCGACGCCCCGCTGCACGCCTGTCAGCGGTGTCGGCAAACGACTGCGACTCTTCGCTCAAGGGCCGCGGGCGAAAACACGAATCGAAGCCGAGATGCGCCGGCTCACCATCCAGCTCCGGATCTGTGTTTACGCGGCCCTGACCGCCTCCGCGATCGCGGTGTTCCTGACGCTCTTCCTGCCGCGGCAGACGGAGAAGCTCGGGACCCAGGTGATCGACGCCTCTGCGGTCACGATCGCGGGTCTGTTCGCCGCCGGGATCGAGCCGGCGCTCAGCTCTCACGGCCCAGGCGGCGAGGACGCGCTGCGCGCCGTGCTGCGCAACCTGGAGGGCGACGGCGGTGCCGGCCCCGGCGACTCGGCGATCCGCCTGCGAGTCACTCGCGCGACCATCTACACCCAGTCCGGTGAGCGGCTGGCCGGCTTCAACGATCACGATGCCCCGAAGGGCCCCGCGAGCCCGCCACACCGGGTCGGGCTCGACCATCAAGACGGGCTCTTGCGCGTGACCGCGCCGCTCTGGGCCGAGGGCGAGTACCGCGGCTGGTTCCAGCTCGACCTCGCGACGGACTCGCTCGAGTCTCTCGCGTCCAACCAGGTGTGGATCCTGGTGATCGCGTCGCTCCTGGCCTGCGGCATGATCGTGGTGGTCGCGTTCTTCGTGGGCCGTTGGATCGCGGCGCCGATCCAGCGAGTCACGCACGCCCTGTCCGAGCTCGCCGAGGGCGACGGCGACCTGACCTTCCGCCTGCGCGTCGAGTCCGAGGACGAGGTCGGCATGATGGCGCAGGAGGTGAACGCCTTCCTGGCCAAGCTGCAGACCCTGATCCGCGAGGTCGCCGGCAACGCGAGCACGCTGTCGAGCGCTTCCGACGAGCTGGCGCGCATCTCGGATCGGCTGGTCGAGAACGGTCAGTCGGTGAGCGAGGGCGCGACTGCGGTGGCGGAGCGCACGCACGAGGTGTCGACCAGCATCGAGGCGGTCGCGAGCGCCGCGCAGGAGGCGACGCGCAACGTCACCTCGGTGTCGAACTCGACCGACCAGATGAGTCAGAACATGGCCCAGGTCTCGCTGGCCGCGGAGGCCGTGGCCTCGAACGCGGTCGAGGTCGAGGGCTCGATCCGCGACATCTCCGACGCCATGGCGACGATCCGCGGCAACACCGAGAAGGCCGCGACCGTGAGTCGCCAGGGCTCCGAGAAGGCCACGCCCGTGCAGCAGCTGCTGCGCGAGCTGACCCAGAGCGCCGAGGCCACGGGCAAGATCGTCGCGCTGATCCAGAAGGTCGCCGACCAGACCAACCTGCTCTCGCTCAACGCCTCGATCGAGGCCGCGTCCGCGGGCGAGGCGGGCAAGGGCTTCGCGGTGGTCGCGAACGAGGTCAAGGACCTGGCACGCGAGACCACCGAAGCCACCAAGAAGATCGAGCTGCAGATCAGCGACATGCAGAGCTTCACGCGCCAGTCCGTGGCCGCGATCGGCCAGATCATCGAGCTCATGGAAGGCGCGCACGCGATCAACTCGGCCATCGCCAAGGCAGTCGAGGACCAGACCCAGACCTCGGCCAAGGTGTTCGAGGCCACGAGTGACTCGACCAAGATGATCGCCGACGTGACCGGCAACATCGGCGAGGCCTCGAACATGGCCGCCGAGGTCGCCGGCAAGGCCTCGGACCTGATGCGCGGCATCTCGAACATCTCCGAGAACGCGGGCAAGGCGGCGCGCGGCGCGCTCGAGGTCGGCTCGCACATCGAGGCGGTGCGACTCTCCGCGCTCGACTCCTCGAACGAGGCTTCCGCCGTGCGCAAGCGCGCGCAGGCGCTGCTCGAGCTGTCGGCCAAGCTCAAATCTCTCGTCGAGGGCTTTCGGACCTAGCTCGCAGCGAGACCGAGCTCGGTGCGGCCGGCGCGGTCCGAGGCGGCGATCGGCAGCCCGTCGCGCAGCTCGATCCAGCGCGTGTGACCCGCGGGGATGCGTGGGCCCGGAGTCAGGATGCCCACCAGGTTCAGCGGGTCGGCGGCCGAGATCCGCACGATCTCGCCCGTCTCGGGCTGCGAGCGCGTGCGGCGCAGGCGCGGAATCGCGTCGGGCAGGGCGAACTGCTCGCCGGTGAAGCCCGTCACGAAGCGGCCGCCGCGCACGAGGCCCCGCGCCTCGAGCCGGCGCAGCGCGGCGTGCACCGCGCGCCAGCCCTCGGGCAGTGACTCGCGCGCGAGCAGGTCGCGGAACACCACGCCGTAGCGGCGGATCAGCCGCCAGGCGAGCGCCTCGGCGCGTTCGTCGGCGTCGCCGGCGGGCCCGAGCGGCGCGAGCAGATGCCAGCGGCCCTCGGGCACGGGCAGGCCGCTCGGCAGCACGCGCGCGCGGCCGGGCCGGCGGCGTGAGTCGCGGCGTGGGTTGGGGCCGAGCAGGCGGCGCAGCGGCGCGAACCCGTCGCACGAGACCAGGCCCTGGGCCACGAGCTCGCGCAGGCCTTCCTCGAGCTCGACCGGCAGCAGCCGCGTGGTCGCCTCGAGCTCCTTCGCGAACAGCGCGCCGCGCGCGCGCAGCGCGGCGAGCACTTTCTCCGCCGGTCCCCGCAGGCCCGTCGGCTCGGGCCGCGCCTCGGCCGCGGCGTGCAGCAGCTCGTCGAGCTCGGCGCGCGGGAAGATCGCGAGCGGCGTGAGTCGCGAAGGCTGCGTGCCCTGCTCGGCGCTCACCGGCGCCACGCGACCCCAGGCGGCCGCGCCCGAGAGACACAGCGCGTCCAGGAGCGCCGGCTTGTAGCCCTCGACGCGCGCGGGCAGGAGCTCGGCCTCCCAGGCCGCGGCGGCGGCCTCGAAGCCCGAGAGCGTCTCGAGCGCGCGCAACAGCCCGCCCTCGCCCGCCAGCCGCGTGCCGGGAGTCACGTGCTGCCAGTCGAGCAGGAAGCGCAGGAAGACGCGCGCGCTCGTCGGCTCGATTTCGCGGCGCAGGCGCGCCAGCGTGTAGCGGTGGATGCGCGCCAGGAGGCTGCGCTCGCAGAACTGCTCGCAGGCGGCCTCGGGCTCGAAGCGGCCGCGCACCGCGATGCCGCGCCCCTCGAGGCGCGCCAGCGACGACTCGACCGCGGCCGGCGTGACACCGATGCGTGTCGCGAGCGCCGCGGCAGTGACCGGCCCCAGCACCGCCAGGTGACCGCGCACGGCGAGATCGAGCGCGCCCTCGTCGCTCTCCGCGCGCTGCGCCAGCTTGGGCGGCAGGACCGGCTCCGGCTCGAGCGCGCGGCCGGGGAAGAGAGCGCGCGCCAGCGGCGCCGCCTCAGCGGCGAGAATGCGCGGCGCGTCGGCCGTGGCCACGCGCGCCGCCCGGCCAGTGGCGAACAGCGCCTCGAGGTGCTCGTTCCCGGCCAGGTCCTCGCGCCGGGCCACGACCAGGTCGCACAGGAGCTCGTGCAGCTCGTCGGGGTCGCGCGGCGCGGGCGCGGCCTCCTCGCGCACCTCTGCGATCGCCGCCGCGTCGAGCCGCACCAGGTCGCGCGCATCGGCGGGCAGCGTGTGGCGCAGGGCGACCGCGCGCGTGCGCCGCTCCTCGAGCGGCGCGTCGTCGAGGAATGCGTAGGGCCGCGCGTTCAGGATCTCGTGCGCGAAGGGCGACGGCTCGATCGTGTCGAGACAGCGCATGCGCACCGCGCCCGACTCCAGGTCCGAGAGGAGTGACTCGAGCCCGCGCACGTCGGCGGCCTCGGTGGTGCAGTCGCGCATGGTCTGCGCCACGAGCGGGTGCTCGGGGATCTCGATCGGGTAGGTCACGTTCTCCTGGCACGCCGCCGACTCGGGGAACGCGGCGGCCAGCAGGTCGTCGGCCTGCATGCGCTGGATCGGGAACGGCACGCGGCCCCGGCCGCGCGAGCGCAAGACCGCGAGCGAGCGCGTGGCGTTCCAGCGCCAGCGCGCGGTGAACATGGGCGAGCCGAGCAGCGCCTGCTCGAGCACCTCGGCGACCGTGCGCGAGCTGAGGAACCTCGGCAGCTGCTCGAGGTCGAAGGTCTGCGGGTTGCCCAGCGACAGCACGATCGCGTCGTCGGTGGCCGCGGCCTGCAGCTCCATGTTGAACGAGGCGCAGAAGCGCTTGCGCAGCGCGAGCCCGAAGCCGCGGTTGATGC
>DATKAO010000014.1 GCA_035498015.1 Myxococcota bacterium | reverse complement strand
CGAGGCGCTGGTGCGGCTGAAGCGCATTCACGAGGCGCGCGAAGCGCTGCACGCGATCCAACTTCCCGACAGCGCGCCCGTCGAGGCCAAGCTCAAGGTCGCGCAGCTCTACCGCCGCACCCGCGAGCCGAAGCTGGCTGCGCCGATCCTCGAGAAACTCCACCAGGAAGACCCGAAGAACGCGGCCGTGATGGCCGAGATGGCGCAGGCCGACCTCGACGAGCGCCAGCCCGAGCAGGCGATGAAGAAGGTCGACGGCTGGATCGCGCAGCAGCCCGACAACCCGGCGCTCTACGAGATGCGCGCCAAGATCCGCCTGGGCAGCCCGGACCAGAAGGCCGACACCTTCGACAAGGCCGAGGCCGACCTCAAGGTCGCGATCGAGAAGGACCCGAACCGGGTCGAGACACTCATGACCCTGGGCAAGCTGTACCGCGAGGCCTGGCGCAAGGAAGGCGGCGAGAAGCGCCTGGACCAGGCGATCGCGACCTTCGACAAGGCCCACGCGCTGCAGAAGAACAACCCGGCCATCTCGCTCGAGCTCGCGCAGCTGTGTGAGTCAGCCGGTCGCACGCAGCAGGCGAAGGAGTACTACGAGGACGTCCTGCGCATCGACCAGGACCAGGCAGCCGCGAAGAACAACCTCGCCTGGCTGCTCGCCAACGTGGACAACCCCAGCCCGACCGACCTCGACCGCGCGCTGCAGCTCGCGCAGGACGCGAAGAACGCGCTGCCCAACAACCCGAGCGTCGCCGACACGCTGGGCTGGATCATGTACAAGAAGGGCATCCCCGCCGCGGCGATCGCGCTGTTCCGCGAGGCGATCGACAAGTACCCCGAGGGCCACCCGCTGCGCGGCACCGTGCGCTACCACCTGGCCAAGGCGTACGACCGCAATGGCGAGCGAGACCGCGCTGTCGCCGAGCTGAAGCGCGCCCTCGACGAGGTCTCGAACTTCACCGAGCGTGCCGACGCCGAGAAGTTCCTGAAGGAGCTCCAGACCGGCTGAATCGCCGCGCGCAGCGAGCCGCAGGCGAGTGCAGTGGCGACGGAGGCGAGGCGAAGGCCGCCCTGAGCCGAGCCTGCAAGCGGCGGAGCCGCGCGCAGCGAGCCGAAGGCGAGCGTAGTCAACAAGACGTGTAAAGGCGCAGTCGGCCATTGCCGATGCGCGGCGCAGAAGGGGGAATCCATGTCCTCGCTGCGCCCCATCCTACTGGCCGTCGGACTCTGCGTGCTGCCCGCGCTCACGTTTGCGCAGGAGCAGGGCGAGGGTGTCACTCCCGACGGCCGCAAGGGTCAGATCTACAAGGTCCAGAAAGGCGACACGCTCTGGGCCATCTCGCAGAAGTATCTCGGCACTCCCTGGATCTGGCCGTCGGTCTGGAAGGAGAACGAGAGCAAGGTGGTGAACCCCCACCGCATCTATCCCGGCGAGCTGATCTGGATCTCCGCCGGCTCCATGCGCACGCTGACTCCCGAGGAGGCCGCGCGCCTCGCGGCTGCCAGCCAGGCCGCGCCGGCCGAGGCCGCGCCCGCCGCCGAGCTGCCCGCCGCGCCCGCACCCGGGCCGGCCCCGCAGGCCGGCGAGGAGTCCGACCCGTTCGCCTCGCTCGACGCGGCCGACGTGACCGGCGAGGTGAAGGTCGACGTGCCCACGCTCCAGGGCGTGAGCTTCGTGACTGCCAACGAGCTGAAGGCCTCGGGCGCAGTCATGGGCAATCACGACGAGAACATCTGGATGGCCCAGGGCCAGCGCACGATCCTGTCGGTCGGCGAGGGTCAGGGCCACGTCGGCGACGCGTTCACCGTGTTCCGCGTGCGCCGCGAGCTGCGCCACCCGCAGACCGGTCTGACGCTCGGCTACTTCGTGCAGGTGCTCGGCAAGGCGGAGATCACGCAGCTCTATCCCGAAACGAGCTGGGCCAAGATCATCACGTCCTACGCCGAGATCCAGCCCGGCGACCGCGTGCTGCCGTTCGTGGAGGAGCCGGCCGCGATCACCGAGGTGCGCTCCGGCGAGGCCGTGCGCGGCACGATCGTCGCGTTCCAGCCCTACCGCCAGCGCACGGGCGCGGGTGACTTCGTGATCCTCGACGCCGGCACCAAGCAGGGCATGGTGGCGGGCCGGCGCCTGGTCGTGTTCCGGCCCTCGAAAGAGGTCCGTGACCCGCTCACCAAAGACATGCTGATGGTCCCGGACGACGTGATCGGCGACCTGTTCGTGGTGAAGGCGAGCGAGGGCACCTCACTCGCGCTGGTCACCAAGTCGGAGCGCGACCTGCACGTCGGGGACTTGTTCCGCAACTCGCGCTAACGCGCCTGCGGCTCGCTGCGCGCCGCGGAGCGGCTTGCGGGACTCGCTCGCTCAGGGCGGCCTTCGCGAGTCTCTCGCGCTAGCGCGTTCTAGCGCGCGTTCTAGCGGGACTTCCGGCTCTCCTCCTCGGCGTGGCGCTGGATGAACGCCTGCGCTGCCGCCATGGCGTCGCCCATGAACTTGGGTGCGCCGTCGCCGGCGAAGGCGAGCGAGGCCTCGCGCGCGCGGTTCGCGCCCAGGGCGAGCCGCGGAGTCACGTAGCGCGCGAACAGCTCGTACGACTTCTTGGTGTTCTCGAAGTCCGCCCAGTTGTGCGCGAGCTGCAGGAACGCGCCGAAGCCGCCGGTCTTCTTCTCGAGTCTCTCGACCAGCTCCACGGCGTCGTCGGGCGTGCCGATCACGGCGCGGCCGCTCTCGATCAGGCCGTCGACCAGGTCGCCGCTCGGCGTCGGATTGCCGAAGCCCGCGGGGCTGATGCGGTTGAAGTAGGCGGCCCACTTCTCGAGCCCGAACTGCACGTTCTTGCGCGCCTGCTCGCGCGTGGCGGCCAGGTGGATCGGCGCCACCAGGCGCAGGTCGGCGCGGTTCATCTCCGCGCCGCGCTCGGCTGCGAAGTCACACGCCACCTTCCAGTTCACGCCCAGGGCGTCGAAGCCGTCGGGCTGGGTCGAGGCCACGCACAGCATGCCCAGGCCGTAGCGCCCGGCCGCGCGGCCGCCCGAAGGAGTCACCGTGCTCGCCACCGCGACGTGCGGGCGCGGGCGCGTGAACGGGCGCAGCTGGCAGCGCGCGTCGCGCAGCTCGAACCAGTCGGTCTTGGCAGTCACGGTCTCGCCGGCCAGGAGGCGCAAAATCACCTCGAGTGACTCGATCATGCGGTCGCGCTGCTTCGCGACCGGGATGCCCAGCATGTGCGCGTCGGAGGGCAGGAGTCCCGGTCCGACCCCGAACATGGCGCGTCCGCGGGTCATGTGGTCGAGCTGGATCATGCGGTCCGCGACCATGAGCGGGTTGTGGTACGGCAGCGAGATCACGCCCGTGCCGAGCCTGATGCGCTGCGTGCGCTCGGCCGCGGCCGCGATGAACAGCTCGGGCGAGGCGATGATCTCGTAGCCCGCCGAGTGGTGCTCGCCGATCCAGGCCTCGTCGTAGCCCACGCGGTCGAGAAACTCGACCAGCTCCAGATCGCGCCGCAGCGCGAGCGTCGGGTCCTCGTCGACGGGATGGAACGGGGCGAGAAAGATGCCGTTGCGCAGCGCGAGCTCGGACATGCGAAGCCTCCCTCGGGGCATGGCCAGGGTGGCCATGCGACCCTCGGGCCGCAGTCTATCCGAGCGCTAGACTCAGCGTCGGATGGCCCGGACACTGTTGCTCGTGTTGCTGGCCGCGTCATACGGGGGCGACGAATCCACCCCGTGGCCCGGGTGCGCCAAGCATCCCGATCGGGCAGACGCGTGTTTCAGCGTGCACGGCCGGCTCGCGCTCGGCAACGGGAACCCGGGGCGGCGCATCTGGGTCGTCGGCACGCATCGCATGCTCGGCGTGTTTCCCGACGACCCGGCGCCCGTCGAGCCCGAGTGTCTCGCCGACCGGATCGCGCCGGGCGGCGGCTCTACGCCGACCTTCTGGTGTGTCCCTTCGCCCCGGAACGGCCCGGTGTGATGCGACCCGTGTGCATCGCCTCGGCCGCGCACATGGTGGTCGAACAAGGCTCGGACGTGCGCGCGGTCGCGGGCACCTGCAGCGAGCCATAGCCTGAGGTAGGCTGACCGGATGACTGCCCGAGCGTGGCTGTTCGTGCCCGGTGACAGCGAGCGCAAGCTCGCCAAGGCCGAGGCGATCGGGTCGGACGTGCTGATCCTCGACCTCGAGGACGCGGTCGCGGCCGAGCGGCGGCCCGCGGCGCGCGGCCTGGTGCGCGAGTATCTCGCGGCGCGCGCGGCCGACTCGGGCGCGCGGCGCTCGGAGCTCTGGGTGCGCATCAATCCGCTCGCGTCCGCAGACGCGCTCGCCGACCTGGCTGGTGTGATGCCGGGCGCGCCGGACGGCATCGTCGTGCCCAAGACCGACTCGGGCGCGCAGGTGGCGACGCTGGCGCACTATCTCGACGCGCTCGAGGCGCGCGAGGGCATCCGGCCGGGGCGCACGCGCATCGTGCCGGTCGCGACCGAGACCGCGGCCGCGGTGTTCTCGCTCGGCAGCTACGCCGGAGTGACTGCGCGGCTCGCCGGACTCACCTGGGGCGCCGAGGACCTGCCCGCCGCGCTGGGCGCCAGCACCAACCGCGGGCCCGACGGCGAGCTCGCGTTCGTGTACCAGCTCGCGCGTGCGCTGTGTCTGGCGGGCGCGGTGGCGGCGGGCGTGCAGCCCGTCGACACCGTGTATCCCGACTTCCGCGATTCGGCGGGGCTCGAGAAGACTTGCGCGCGCGCGCGCATGGACGGCTTCACCGGCAAGATCGCGATCCACCCCGACCAGGTGCCGGTGATCCAGCAGGCGTTCAGCCCGAGCGAGGCCGAGGTCGCGCACGCCAGGCGCGTGGTCGCCGCGTTCCGCGCCAGCCCCGGCGTGGGCACGGTCGGGCTCGACGGCCAGATGCTCGACATGCCGCACCTGAAGCAGGCCGAGCGTGTGCTGCAGATCGCGGGGGCGAGCGAGCGAAGGCCGCCCTGAACGAGGTTCGCGAGCGCCGAAGCCTGCGCGCAGTGAGCCGCAGGCGCACGCAGTGGATCGGAACGCGTCTAGGCGGCGGTCTCGGCCAGCACGACCTCGGTCGCGAACAGGGCGCCCTCGGCGGGCGCGCCCGACGCCAGGTGACACACGCTGGTGTCGACCACGCCGGCCGCGAGCACGTCGGGCAGCACCGCGCGCAGCGCCGCCAGGTCGCGCTCCGCGCCGCGCACCTCGAGCCGCGCCACCGGCCAGCGCAGGCTCTTCTTGGCGCTGGTCTTGGCGCCGCGGATGCGGGTCGAGATCTCGACCGCGGCGGCGTACGCGCCGTCGGCCCGCTCGAGCGGGATTCCGGCCAGCTCGGCCGCCGTTGGCCAGGGGCCGCGGTGGATCGAGCGCGCGCCGAAGCGCCACGACCAGACCTCTTCGGTCACGAACGGCAGCGCCGGCGCGAACAGGCGCAGGAACGTGCGCAGCGCGAGCTCGAGCGTGGCCAGCGCCGAGCGCTGGTCCGCGCTCGGCGACTCCGCGTAGGCGCGCACCTTCACGATCTCGAGATAGTTGTCGCAGAAGTCCCAGAACGCCTCTTCCGTGGCCTGGATGGCGGCGGCGTATTCGAAGCTCTCGAACGACGCGGTCGCGCGCGCCACCACGTCGCGCAGGCGCTGTACGAACGACAGGTCGAGCGGGTGCTGGATCGCGGCCGGCGGATGCGACTCACCGGCGCGCTCGAGCTGCTGGATCACGAAGCGGCCCGCGTTCACGAGCTTCGTGGCCAGCCGCTTGCCGAGCTTCATGACCTGCTCGTCGAGGGTCGTGTCCACGCCCAGCCGCGCGCGGCACGCCCAGTAGCGCACGCCGTCGGTGGTGTACTGGTCGAACAGGTGACCCGGCGTGGTCACGTTGCCCTTGGACTTGGCCATCTTCTTGCGGTCCGGGTCGAGGATCCAGCCGCTGATCACCACGTTCTTCCACGGGATCCGGCGCTCGTGCAGGTAGGCCTTCACGATCGTGTAGAAGGCCCAGGTCCGGATGATCTCGTGCGCCTGCGGCCGCATGTCCATCGGGAAGAGCTTCGCGTGGCGCGTGGGGTCGAGCGTCCAGTGACTCATGATCTGCGGCGACATCGACGACGTGGCCCAGGTGTCCATCACGTCCGCGTCGCCGACGAAGCCGCCGGGCTGACCGCGCTGTGACTCACGGAAGCCTGCCGGCGGCGCCAGCCGCGGGTCGACCGGCAGCTCGTCGGGCCGCGCGTAGATCGGGCGCTCGTGATCGGCCTCGCCGTTCGCGTCGAGCCGGTACCAGACCGGGAACGGCACGCCCGAGAAGCGCTGGCGGCTGATGCACCAGTCCTGGTTCAGGCCCTGCACCCAGTTCTCGTAGCGCAGCCGCATGTGACTCGGGTGCCAGGCGATCTTGCGCCCCTGCTCGAGTAGCGCGTCGCGGTGCTCGAGCAGGCGCACGAACCACTGGCGCGTGGGCAGGAACTCGAGCGGGCGCGAGCCGCGCTCGTAGAACTTCACCGCGTGCGTGATCGGGCGCGGCTCACCGGCGAGTGACCCGTCGGCGCGCAAGAGCTCGACGATCTTCGTGCGCGCCTGCTTCACGGTCTTGCCCTCGAGCTCGGCCCAGGCCGCACGCGCGCGCGCCGGGTCGGCGCTCTCGAAGGGTGACTCGCCGTACGCGACGCGCCGCATGCGGCCGTCGGGGCCGATCAGCTGGCGCAGCGGCAGGCCCTGCGTGCGCCAGAACTCCACGTCGGCCTGGTCGCCGAACGTGCACACCATGAGGATGCCCGTGCCCTTCTCGGGGTCGGCGTGCTCGGCGCGCAGGATCGGCACGCGCGCGTGGAAGAGAGGCGTGCGCGCGGTCTTGCCGAAGTAGCTGCGGTAGCGCTCGTCGTTCGGGTGCGCGACCACCGCCACGCACGCGCCCAGGAGCTCGGGCCGCGTGGTCGAGATCGTGATCGGCCGCTCGCCCTCGACGGCGAAGCAGAGGTCGTGGAAGGCGCCCGGCTGCTCGCGGTCCTCAGTCTCCGCCTGCGCGATCGCGGTCTGGTCGTCGACGTCCCACACCGTGGGCGCGTACTTCGAGTACGCCTCGCCCTTCGCGATCAGGTCGAGAAACGAGAGCTGCGCCATGCGCCGCGGGAAGTCGGCGATCGTCCGGTAGAGCTGCGTCCAGTCGTACGAGAGACCGAGCCGGCGCCACAGCGCCTCGAACACCGCCTCGTCGTCGCTCATCACGAGCTTGCACGCCTCGATGAAGTTCTGGGGAGACACGTCCTCGAGCGGCGCGTCGGCCGGCTTGTCGCGGCGCGGCTGCCAATTCGGGTCGTACGTGAGTCGCGGGTTGGGCCGGATCCCGAGCACGATCTGCACGCGCCGCTCGGTCGGCAGGCCGTTGTCGTCCCAGCCGATCGGGAACGCGATGTTCTTGCCCAGCATGCGCTGGTAGCGCGTGATCGCGTCGGCGTGCACGTAGCTGAACACGTGCCCGATGTGCAGCTTCCCGGAGACCGTGGGCGGCGGCGTGTCCACCACGAACGTCTCCGAGCGCGGACGGTTCGGGTCCCAGCGGTACACGCCGTCGCGCTCCCAGCGCTCCGCCCAGCGGCGCTCCGCCTCTTCGGGCACGTAGCTTTCCGGGATCTCCGACATCACCAGCTTCCCCAAGCACCGGTCGCGCGCGCGAACACGGCGAGCGCCGCGTTCGTGACCGCGTGGGCGGAAATGCATGATACGAGGTCGCCGCGCGCGATCCAGAGAGCGCACATGAGCGCGCCGTAGCCGCACGCCGCGAGCCACTCGCCGGCGTGGTGACCGGCGGCGAACAGGGCGGTCGAGCCGACCAGCGCGAGCGGCGTCCAGGCGCCCGGCGCGACCGAGGCCAGGTCGGAGCGGTCGAGCGCCCGGCCCAGCGGCGCCGGGTCGCCCGCGGCGCGCGCCTGCGCGTAGAGCACCCCCACTCCGAGCGCCCAGCCGCGGAACAGCGGCTCCTCGATCAGGGGTGGCAGGAGCGTCGCGCCCAGCGCCCGGGCCGCCCAGGCGCCCTCGCTCCAGGCGGGGGCGTCGGACGGCGCGAACGGCGCATGCAGCCCGAGCCAGAGGCCGGCTCCGGCCAGCCCGAAGAGCGCACCCCAGGCGATCGAGCCCGCGACCGGGCGCGGGCCGCGCAGCGGCAGCCAGCGGCGCCAGTAGAACGCCAGCGCCGCACCCACGGCGACCAGCCGCGCGCCGTAGATCCAGAGCGCATGGCTGCGCGGATCGGCGAGCGCGCCGATCGCGACATACAGCACGTAGGGCGCCGCGTACGGCACGAGCAGCGAGGCGGGCGTGCGCGCGGCGGGGTCCGACATGGGCGGCTACTCTAGCCGCACTCACGCCGCGCGGTCCCGCGGAGTCGGCTTGGACGCGGAAGTCATCGCGCGCATCGCGCTGGGCGCGGTCTTGTCCCGGCCCCACGTACGGGCACTGCTCGCATCGGCCGGCTCGGCGCGCGCCGCGCTCGCGGCCGGAGGCAAGGGTCTCGCCCCGCGGCTCGCCGCTGCGCTGCGGCGCGCCGACCCGCGCGCGGCCGAGCGCATGCTCGCGCGCGCGAGTGACTCGGGGGTGCGCGCGCTCGCGCCCGACTCGGCCGAGTTCCCGGCGGCGCTGCGCGAGATCCCGGATGCGCCGCTGCTCTTGTGGCTGCGCGGGGCGCTGCCGGCGGGGCCGGCGCTGGCGATCGTGGGCTCGCGCCGTCCGTCGTCGCGCGCGCGCGCCTGCGCGCAGGCATTCGCGGCCGAGCTGGCGCGCGCGGGCGTGGCGATCGTCTCGGGCCTGGCCTACGGCATCGACGGCGCGGCGCACGAAGGGGCGCTGGCCGGCGGCGGCCCGACGGTGGCGGTGCTGGCGTCGGGGCTTTGCATCGTGACTCCGCACGGCCAGGCGCCGCTCGCCGCGCGCATCCTGGCCGCGGGCGGCGCCTGGCTCTCCGAGCGCGATCCCTGGGCCGACGCGCACCCGCGTCACTTCCCCGAGCGCAACCGCCTGATCTCGGGGCTGGCGCGAGTCACTCTCCTGGTCGAGGCGCGCGAGCGGAGCGGGTCGCTGTGGAGCGCGCGCCACGCGCTCGAGCAGGGCCGCGACGTGGCGGTCGTGCCCGGCCCGATCGACACCGATCTGTGTCGCGGGTCGAACCGCCTGCTGCGCGAGGGCGCCACGCCGATCCTCGACGCCGACGACCTGCGGGCGGCCGTGCTGGGTCCGCTCGCGGCGCGGCCGGCCGCCGCGCCAAGAGCCGGGGGATCGCCCGCGGCGCGGGCCATCCTGGCTCATCTGGCGGACGGCCCGTGCGAGCTCGACCAGCTCGCCCGCGGGCTGGGCCGCAGCCCGGCCGACCTGGCCCCCGCGCTGCTCGAGCTCGAGCTCGAGGGCCGGGTCCGGCGCGAGGGCGCGCGCCTGGCCGCCACGCGGGCCGGATCCTGAGCGTCCGAGCTATGTTTCGACCCCCATGGCGGCGCGCGTACAGGTGGTCGGAGGCGGGCTCGCGGGCTGCGAGGCCGCGTGGCAGCTCGCGCGCCGGAGCGTGCCGGTCACGCTCTACGAGATGCGCCCGGAGCAGCGGTCGCCCGCGCACACGACCGACGAGCTGGCGGAGCTGGTGTGCTCGAACAGCCTGCGCTCCGACGCGCCCGAGAACGCCGTGGGCCTCTTGCACGAAGAGATGCGCCGCGCGGGGTCGCTGGTGCTGTCGGCGGCCGACGCGACCCGCGTGCCCGCGGGCTCGGCGCTGGCGGTCGACCGCGTGGCCTTCGCGCGCGAGATCGCCTCGCGCATCGAGGCCGAGCCCCGGATCGAGCTCGTGCGCCGCGAGGTGCGCGAGCTGCCGCAGGGACTGACCATCGTCGCCACGGGCCCGCTCACCTCCGACTCACTCGCCGAAGAGATACGCGCGCTGTGCGGCGACTCACTCTACTTCTACGACTCGATCGCACCGGTGGTCTACGCCGACAGCCTCGACCACGAGCGGCTGTTCCGCGCCTCGCGCTGGCAGGACGCAGGCGGCGCCGAAGGCGACTATCTCAACTCGCCGCTCGAGCGCTCGGCCTACTACACCTTCGTGTCCGAGCTGGTCGCGGCCGAGAAGGTGCCGCTGCACCAGTTCGAGAAGCCGGTGTACTTCGAGGGCTGTCTGCCGATCGAGGTCATGGCCGAGCGCGGGCCGGAGACACTGGCCTTCGGGCCGATGAAGCCGGTGGGGCTGGCAGATCCGCGCGGCGGTCCGGCGCCCTACGCCGTGGTCCAGCTGCGCCAGGAGGACAAGGCCGGCTCGCTGTACAACCTGGTCGGCTTCCAGACCAAGCTCAAGATCGGCGAGCAGAAGCGCATCTTCCGCAGCTTGCCGGGACTGGAGCGGGCCGTGTTCGCGAGGCTGGGCTCGGTGCACCGCAACACCTTCATCCGCGCACCCGAGCTGCTCGACGAGACACTCGAGCACCGGGCGCGGCCGGGGCTGCACTTCGCCGGCCAGATGGCCGGCGTCGAGGGCTACGTCGAGTCGGCGGCGCTGGGCTTGCTCGCGGGCATCTTCGTGGCCGCCAAGGCCGCGGGCGAGAGAGCGCCGCTCCCGCCGGCGACGACGGCGCTGGGCGCGCTGCTCGGCCACCTGCGCCACGCCGACCCCAGACACTTCCAGCCCATGAACGTGAGCTTCGGCCTCTTCCCCGCGCTCGAGGGGCGCGAAGCGCGCGGCCCCCGGCGCGAGCGCCACGTGCGGCTCGCGGCGCGCGCGCGCGCAGACCTCGCGCCCTGGCTGCGCGCGGTCGTCGCGTGACTCCCGCGGACTCCCGCGCGCTGGCGGCCTTCGAGCGCCACCTGACCGCGGAGCGCGCGCTCTCGCCGCACACGCTGCGCGCCTATCTGGGCGAGGCGCGCCGGCTGGCCGAGAGCCCCGAGTGCGTGCGCTCGGGCGGCCTGGACCGCATCGAATCACTGGCGCTGCGCGCTTATCTCGCCGGCTTCCACCGCACGCTCAAGAGCTCGAGCCGGAACCGGCGGCTGGCCGCGCTGCGCGCGTTCTTCCGCTTCCGCGTGAAGACCGGCGCGCGCGCGGTCGACCCGAGCGAGGGCCTGCACAGCCTGAAGCAGGAGCGGCGCGTGCCGTCGCCGCTGGCGGCCGAGGACTGCGAGAGACTGATCGAGAGCGACGACCCCGGGCGCGCGCCCGAGCTGTCCACGCGCGACCGCGCGCTGTTCGAGCTGCTCTACGGCACCGGCATGCGCGTGGGCGAGCTGGCCAAGCTGCGCGTCCGGGACTGGGACCGCTACCGTTGCGAGGTGCGGGTGCGCGGCAAGGGCAACAAAGAGCGGATCATTCCCGTGACGGCCGCCACCCAGCGCGCGCTCGACGCGTGGCTCGCGCTGCGCCCCCAAGAGGGGCTGCTCGCGCAGCCCCTGTTCACGAACGCGCGCGGCGGCGCGCTGGGCGAGCGCGGCGTGCGCGTGATCCTGCGCCGGCGCCTGCGCGTGGCGGGCATCGCCCGGCCGGCCAGCCCCCACACCTTGAGACACTCGTACGCGACTCACATGCTGGAGGCCGATGCCGACCTGCGCGCGATCCAGGAGCTCTTGGGCCACGAGCGGCTGTCCACGACCCAGCGCTACACGCAGGTCTCCGCCGAGCACCTGTCGCGCGTGTACCGCTCGGCCCATCCGCGCGCCAAGGGAGAACGGCAGTGAGCGAGTTCCACGGCACCACCGTGATCGCCGTGAAGCGCGGCAAGAGCGTGGTGATCGCCGGCGACGGCCAGGTGACGCTCGGCAACACGATCATGAAGCGCACTGCGCGCAAGGTGCAGCGGCTGCACGGCGGGCGAGTCATCGCCGGCTTCGCCGGCTCGACCGCCGACGCCTTCGCGCTGGCCGAGCGCTTCGAGGCCAAGCTCGAGGAGCGCGGCGGGATCCTGCGCCGCGCCGCGGTCGAGCTCGCGAAAGACTGGCGCACCGACCGCGCGCTGCGCCGGCTCGAGGCGCTGCTGATCGTGGCGGACTCACAAGACCTGCTGGTGATCTCGGGCAACGGCGACGTGATCGAGCCCGACGGCGGCGTGGCCGCGATCGGCTCGGGCGGCTCGTTCGCGCTGGCCGCCGCGCGCGCGCTGATGGACGCGACGCCGATGGGCGCGCGCGAGATCGCCGAGCGGAGCCTGCGCATCGCGGCCGAGATCTGTCTGTACACCAACGACCAGATCAGCGTGGAGGAGCTCGCGCTTTGAGGACCTTCACCCCCCGCGAGGTCGTGTCCGAGCTCGACCGCTACATCGTCGGACAGCACGCCGCCAAGCGCGCGGTCGCGATCGCGCTGCGCAACCGCTGGCGCCGGCAGAACGTGACGGGCGACCTGCGCGACGAGATCCACCCCAAGAACATCCTGATGATCGGGCCCACCGGCGTGGGCAAGACCGAGATCGCGCGGCGACTGGCCAAGCTCGCGGCGGCGCCGTTCGCGAAGGTCGAGGCCTCGAAGTTCACCGAGGTCGGCTACGTGGGCCGCGACGTCGAGTCGATCGTGCGCGACCTGATGGAGATCGGCATCAAGCTGGTGCGCGAGGAGGAGCTGGCGAAGGTGCGCGCCTCGGCGGAGCGCGTCGCCGAGGAGAGACTGCTCGACGCGCTGTATCCGCGCGGACCCGGAGTCACCAGCGCCGAAGACCCGACGCGCGAGCGCCTGCGCCAGAAGCTGCGCGACGGCGAGCTCGAGGAGCGCGAGGTCGAGATCGAGATGCCCGAGCGCAGCTCGTCCACGCTCGAGATCTTCTCGCCGCAGGGCATCGAGGAGATGGGCGTCTCGCTCAAGGACCTGATGGGCAACCTGATGCCCAAGCGCACGCGTGCCCGGCGGGTCAAGGTCGCGCAGGCGCGCGAGTTCCTGCGCGACGACGAGGCTTCGCGCCTGATCGACCAGGACGCGGTGCGCGAGCGCGCGCTCCAGCGGGTCGAGCAGAGCGGGATCGTGTTCATCGACGAGATCGACAAGATCGCGCGCCGCGAGACACACGGGCCCGACGTCTCGCGCGAGGGCGTGCAGCGCGACCTGCTGCCGATCGTCGAGGGCACGAGCGTGCAGACCAAGCACGGCACGGTGCGCACCGACCACATCCTGTTCATCGCGGCGGGCGCCTTCCACGTGTCACGGCCGTCCGACCTGATCCCCGAGCTGCAGGGCCGCTTCCCGATCCGCGTCGAGCTTCTAGACCTCGACGAGGCGGCATTTGTGCGGATCCTCGAGGAACCCCACAATGCGCTCGTGAAACAGTATCAGGCGCTGCTCGCCACCGAGAACGTGCGGCTCGAGTTCAAGCCGGACGCGATCCGGGAGATCGCGCGCATCGCGGCCGAGGTGAATCGCTCGACCGAGAACATCGGCGCGCGCCGGCTGCACACGGTGCTCGAGAGACTGCTCGACGACGCGCTGTTCGAGGCGCCGGACCGCGGCGGCTCGAGCGAGGTGTTCGACGGCGCGCGCGTGCGCGAGAGACTCGCCGACATCGCGGGCGACCGCGAGCTGTCGCGCTTCATCTTGTAGGCCGCCATGGAAGAGCTGATCCGCAAGGCGAACACCCTGATCGAGGCGCTGCCGTACATCCGCGCCTTCTTCGAGAAGACCGTGGTGGTCAAGTACGGCGGCGCCGCCATGGAGAACGACGCGCTCAAGGCCTCGTTCGCCAAGGACGTGACGCTCCTGCGCTTCATCGGGCTGCGCCCGGTGATCGTGCACGGCGGCGGGCCGCAGATCGGCGAGCTCCTGGCGCGCCTGGGCAAGAAGACCGAGTTCGTCGACGGCGTGCGAGTCACCGACGAAGAGACCATGGAAGTGGTCGAGATGGTGCTCGGGGGCCAGATCAACGGCGAGATCGTGTCACTGATCGGCGACGCCGGCGGGCTGGCGATCGGACTCACCGGCAAGGACTCCGGCGGCTTCCTGCGCGTGACCCGGCTGCTGGGTCCGGGCGGCCGCGACCTGGGCCGCGTGGGCAACCCGGACCGCGTGGACGTGTCGCTGATCCGCACGCTCACCAAGGACGGCTTCATTCCCGTGATCGCGCCGGTCGGCGTCGACGCCGAGGGCCACACCTACAACGTGAACGCGGACACCGCGGCCGGCGCGATCGCCGAGGCGCTGTCCGCCGAGAAGCTGATCCTGCTCACCGACGTGGAAGGCGTGCTCGACGCCGACAAGCAGCTGATCCACCAGATGACCGAGGGCGAGGTACGGCGCGCGATCGCCACGGGCACCGTGAAGGGCGGCATGATTCCGAAGCTCGAGTGCGCCGTGCACGCGATGGAGCGCGGAGTCACTGCGGCGCACATCATCGACGGGCGCGTCCCGCACGCGCTCCTGCTCGAGATCTTCACCGACGGCGGCGTGGGGACCAAGCTTGTCCGCACGAAGCCCTGAGCCGCGCCTGCCCAAGGACTTCCTGTCGATCGCCGACTGGCCGCGCGAGGCGATCGAGCGCATGCTCGCGCGCGCGCGCGAGCTGAAGGACCTGCGCAAGCGGCGCGTGCCCGTGCGCTCGCTCGACGGCGCGTCGGTGCTGTTGTATTTCGCCAAGCCGAGCCTGCGCACGTTCGTGACCTTCGAGGTCGGCGTGGTCGAGCTGGGCGGGTTCCCGGTGTATCTCCCGCCCGGGCAGGTGCAGATCGGCGAGCGCGAGCCGACCGAGGACGTGGCGCGCAACCTGTCGCGCTGGTGCCACGGCATCGTCGCGCGCACCTTCGGCCACGACCTGGTCGAGACCCTGGCCGCGCACGCCAGCGTGCCGGTGATCAACGCGCTCACCGACCGGCTGCACCCCTGCCAGGCCATGGCCGACGCGCTCACGATCCTCGAGCACGGCGACCTGCGCGCCGACCAGCTCACCTACGTCGGCGACGGCAACAACATGTGTCACTCGCTGATCAACCTGGCCGCGTGTCTGGGCATGTCGCTGGTGGTGTGCACGCCACCGGGCTTCGCGCCCGACGCCGAGCTGGTGCGCGCGGCGCGCGAGCGCGCGGCCGGGAACGGCGCGCAGCTCCGCTTCGTGGCCGACCCGCGCGAGGCGGTGAAGGGCGCGCGCTTCATCTACACCGACGTGTGGGCCAGCATGGGACAGGAGAGCGAAGCCGAGTCACGCAAGCGCGTCTTCCGCCCGTACCAGGTCAACGCCGAGCTGGTGGCGCTCGCGCCCGAGGCGCGCATCCTGCACTGCCTGCCCGCGCATCGCGGCGAGGAGATCACCGCCGAGGTGGTCGACTCCGAGCGCTCGCTCGTGTTCGATCAGGCTGAAAATCGTCTACACGCACAGAAAGCCATCCTCGAGCTCTTGATCGCGCGCTCCTAGCGACAGGCGCGTCAGGCGCGCCGACCTGCGCCTCAATTTTCCGCCGAGTCACCCCGATAGCTTGTGGGGCGAATTGCGCGTTCGCGTGGAGGCGGAATGGGTTCGAGCACCGACGGCGAAGCGGCCTCGAACGAGGCGGCCAAAGCGGGCGCTCGCGTCGACTTGCCCGACGCGTTCCAGCGCGAGATCCGCGAGTTCGCCAAGGCGCTGCCCTCGCTGAACTACTACGACGTGCTCGGCGTCCCGCGCGAAGCCGAGCCCGCCGAGATCCGCGACGCGTTCTTCCAGCGCTCGAAGACCTATCACCCGGACCGCTACTTCAAGAAGGAGCTGGGCCCGTACGGCGAGCTCTTGCACGAAGTCTACAAGCGCATCGTCGCCGCACACGACGTGCTGCGCGACTCGAAGCTGCGCGGCGCGTACGACCGGTCACTCACTCCGACCACCGCCGAGTCACGACCCGTGGTGCTGCCGCCGCCGGCGGTGCCGGTCTCGCGCGCGCCCACCTCGGGACGCGGCGCCTCGCTGCGCAGCCGCCTGGGCCTGAAGTCTCCGGGCCTCATGCTGGTCTCGCTGCAGCGCCAGCTGGAACAGAGCCGCGCGCGCGCCGCCAAGCAGTTCGAGGCCGCCATGCTGCAGAAGAAGAACGGTGACTGGGCGCGCGCCGCGCAGCTGGTCGAGCTGGCGCTCGCCTTCGACCCGCGCGAGAAGCGCTACCACGACGAGCTGGCCGAGATCCTGCCGCGCGCCAACGCGGAGCGCGCCTCCGAGGTGCGCCGCAAGGCCGAGATCCTGCTGCGCGGCGACCGCGCGGGCGCAGCCGAGCTCTTGGAAGAAGCGGCCCAGCTCTCGCCCACCGACGCCGAGCTCGCCCACAAGCTGGCCGAGCTCCTGGCCGGGCTCGAGGGCGGGCTCGAGAAGGCCGCGGTGTACGTCGAGCGCGCGGTGTCGCTCGACGAGGAGAACGTGCGCTTCCGCAAGGCCGCCGGCGAGATCTATCGCAAGTCCGGCGACTCACAGAAGGCCCGCAAGCACCTGCAGAAGGCCTGGGAGCTCGATCCGATGGACAAGGGCATCCGACAGGCCCTCCACACGCTGCCCGCCTCCGATGCAGCGAAGGAAACATCATGAGCCGAGTGATTGGAATCGACCTGGGTACCACGAACTCGTGCGTAGCCATCCTCGAGGACGGCCAGCCGGTCGTGATTCCCAACACGGGTGGCTACAAGACGACGCCGTCGATCTTCGCAGTCACTGAAGAGGGCAAGCGCCTGGTGGGTCACCTCGCCAAGCGCCAGGCCGTCACCAACGCGAAGAACACGGTCTACGCCGCGAAGCGGCTGATCGGGCGCAGCTTCGACTCGCCGGACGTGACCAAGTTCAAGGAGCTCCTGCCCTACGAGCTGGTGCAGGGCCCGAACAACGACGTGCGCGTGCGCGTGGCCGGCCGCGTGTACACGATCCCCGAGATCTCGGGCATCGTGCTGCGCGAGATGAAGCGCGTGGCCGAGGAGTATCTCGGCGACACGGTGCAGCAGGCGGTGATCACGGTGCCGGCCTACTTCAACGACGCGCAGCGCCAGACCACGCGCGACTCGGGCCGCATCGCGGGCCTCGAGCTCCTGCGCATCATCAACGAGCCCACCGCGGCGGCGCTGGCCTACGGCTTCGGGCGCGACAAGACCGAGAACATCGCGGTCTACGACCTGGGCGGCGGCACGTTCGACATCTCGATCCTGCAGATGGGCAAGGGCGTGATCGAGGTGCTCGCGACCTCGGGTGACACGCAGCTGGGCGGCGAGGACTTCGACCGGCGCATCGTCGAGCATCTGCTCGCGAACTTCCAGGAGAAGGAGGGCGTGCAGCTGCGCGGAGACACCATGGCGCTGCAGCGGCTCAAGGACGCCGCGGAGAAGGCCAAGTGCGACCTCTCGCAGCTCCAGTCCACCGAGATCAACCTGCCGTTCATCGCCGCCGACGCGGCGGAGAACGCGCTGCACATGAGCCTGTTGCTCACGCGCGAGAAGCTCGAGGAGCTGGTCGGCGACCTGGTCGAGCGCACGCAGCCGATCGTTCAGCGCGCGCTCGACGACGCCAAGCTGACCGTGAAGCAGATCGACCAGGTGCTTTTGGTCGGCGGCCAGACGCGCATGCCCATGGTGCAGAAGACGGTCGCGACCTTCTTCGGCAAGACGCCGCACAAGGGCGTGAACCCCGACGAGGTGGTGGCGGTCGGCGCCGCGATCCAGGCCGCGATGCTCTCCGAGGAGAAGGAGGGACCGCTGCTGGTCGACGTGACTCCGCTGTCGCTCGGCATCGCGACCTTCGGCGGTCACTTCGCCAAGCTGATCGAGCGCAACACCACGGTGCCGACCTCGCGCCAGGAGATCTTCACCACGACCCGCGACAACCAGACCGCAGTGAAGATCCGCGTGCTACAGGGTGAGTCCGACCGCGCCGACGACAACGATCTGCTCGGAGAGTTCGTGCTGGCCGGGATCCCGCCCGGACCCAAGGGGCAGCCGGAGATCGAGGTCACCTTCGACATCGACGCGAACGGCATCGTGTCGGTCTCGGCGCGCGACCTCGCGACCGGGCGCGCCCAGTCCATCCAGGTCAACCCGCGCGGCACGCTCACGCCCGAGGAGATCGAGAGACTCGCCGGCGCGTACCAGCAGGGCGAAGAGGTTGCCGTCAAGGGCTGAGCCGTGGACGACGCCAGACACGCTGAAGTCACTCGGCTCCTCAAGCGGGGCCTCAACCACTACGGGTTGGGCGACCTGGAGTCGGCGATCTCCTGCTGGGAGCAGGCGCGCGCGCTGGATCCGGAGAACCAGGCGGTCCACGACTATCTCGAGACCGCTTACGAGGAGCAGGGCGGAGGCCGGCGCAAGGCCGGGCCCAAGGGCGTGAAGCCCGCGGCCGCGCCGGCCAAGGCCGCGCCCGCCAAGAAGCCGGCCGCCAAGGCCCCTCCGCCCAAGCCGGTCACCGACGAGGACGACACCCCGAAGAGCGGCCCGGTGGTCGAGTTCGACGCCGACACCGACAACCCGGACACGCAGATCCAGCTCGCGCTCTCGGCCTACAAGGAAGGCCGCTACGACGACGCCTGGAACGAGCTGCGCCGCCTGGCCAAGGAGCAGCCCGACCGGCTCGACGTGCAGGGCTATCTCCAGCTCGTGCGCACCGAGCGCGCGCAGGCCTGGGCCAAGGAGATCGGCGACCAGGGCCGCGTGCTGCGCCTCAAGGTCACCACGGCGCAGATCATGAAGCTGCGCCTTCAGCCCGACGAGGGCTTCATGCTCTCCCAGATCGACGGCCGCATGTCGATCGCCGACCTGATCTCGCTCTCGACCGCCGACCGCGTCCGGACGCTCGAGATCATCGCCAAGCTGCTGCGCGAAGGCATCGTCGAGTAAGCGCTTCGCGGGGTCGGG
>DATKAO010000013.1 GCA_035498015.1 Myxococcota bacterium | reverse complement strand
TGTCTTAGGTATTAACTAAGCAGCGAGAGCGAGATTTTCGTTGGCAATTAGATTGCCTTGCCGCGAGTTTTGCGAGGACTCGGCACCTCGGCACGCAGCGGGCGACCTCGACCATCCGTCGAAACCGATCGCCCCCAAACGCCCCGCATACTAGAAAGCCCCCCATGCCCGTCAAGCTGACCCTCCCCCTGGTGTGCAAATGAGCCGCAACGGCACCGTGGTGCTGCGGCGGGGGCGCGAGCGCTCGGTCGCGCTCGGGCATCCCTGGCTCCTGTCGGGCAGCGTGGCGCGCGTGGAGGGCGATCCGGCGCCGGGCGACCTCGTGGCGGTGCGCGACGAGGCCGGGGCGGTGCTGGCGCATGGCGACTGGGACCCGGACGCGCAGATCCGGGTGCGCATCCTGACCTTCGGCAAGGACGAGCCCGAGCCCGCGGCGTGGCTCGCGGCGCGGCTCCGGGCCGCGTTCGAGGCGCGTGCCGGGCATCCGTTGCTGGCCGGCAGCGACGCGTTGCGGCTGGTTCACGCCGAGGCGGACGGCCTGCCGGGCCTCGTGGTCGACCGCTACGCGGACCACCTCGCGCTGCGCGTGGGAACGCCGGGGATGGCGCGGCGCGCCGACGAGATCGGCGCGATCGCGCGCGGGCTCAGTGGCGCGCGCAGTGCATGGCTGCGCAGTGAAGGCGCGCCCGGTCGCGAGCTGTTCGGTTCCGTCCCCGATGCGCCGATCGAGATCCAGGAGTCGGGACGCGCCTACCTTGTCGACCTCAAGCACGGCCAGAAGACGGGCTTCTATCTCGACCAGCGCGACGCGCGCGACTTGTTCGCCCGGCTGGCTCGCGGCACGCGCGCGCTCGACCTGTTCGCGCACACCGGCGGCTTCGCGCGCGCGGCGCAACAGGGCGGCGCAGCCGCGGTGACCGCCGTGGAGTCTTCGCGGGAGGCGGCGGCGCTGTTGGTCCGCAACGCGCCGGGCTGCGAGCTCGTGACCGGCGACGCGAACGAGTTCCTGCGCCGCGAGACACGCGAGTTCGACCTCCTGGCCGTGGACCCGCCACCGTTCGCCAAGCGCAAGCGCGACGTGGCGGCGGCGAGCCGCGCCTACAAGGACCTGAACCTGCGCGCGCTGGCGCGGGCTGCGCGCGGCGCGCACGTGCTCACCTTCAGCTGCTCGCACCACGTGGAGCCCGAGCTGTTCCGCAAGCTCGTGTCCGCGGCGGCGCTCGACGCGCGGCGCGAGGTGCAGGTGCTGGGCGAGCTGCGCGCGCCGCCCGACCACCCGGTCTCGATCCGGCACCCGCAGGGCGAGTATCTGAAGGGCCTGCTGCTGCGCGTGGGCGGTGCGGCGTGATTCGCGGGCCGCGCCGCATCCAGAAGCTGCTCGCGCTCGCGGCCATCCTGGCCGGGCTGGGCGGGTTCGCGTACCTGTATTTCGAGAGCGGGATCCAGTGGAAGCCCGAGTCACTCCGCGACCACATCGCGGGGCTCGGCGTGTGGGGTCCGATCGCGATGATCGGCATCATGACGTTCCGCCCGTTTCTCGGCCTGCCCTCGTGGCTGGTCATGATCGCCACCGGCATGCTGTTCGGGCCCGTGCTCGGCACGGTGTGCGGCGCGGTGGGCGGCACGCTCGGCGGCGCGCTCATCTTCGGCATCGCGCGCGCGCTCGGGCGCGAGTCGGTGCAGAGCTACCTGGGCGTGGGCGCGCTGCGCTCGCTCGAGGAGTTCCTGGCGCTGCGCGGCGCGCCGTGGCTCGCGCTCTACACGGCGATTCCGGTCAGCTGGCTCACGCCGGTGTTCGCGGTCGCGGGTCTCTCGCGCATGAACTTCGGCCTGTTTCTCACCGCCACGGGGCTGGGCTTCGTGCCGCGCGCGGCGTTGTTCGCGCTCGCGGGCCGCGCCGCGGCCCAGCCCAGCGTGCGCAACATCGGACTCGCGGTCGCGTTCGGCATCGCGGCGCTGGTGTGCACGGTATTCGCGCGGCGCTGGCTCAGCGCGAAGCCTTCGGCTTCCGAGTGACCGGTGAGTCGATGTGCTGCACCGACAGCAGCACGCGCTGGAACCAGGGCCGGTAGAACTCGAAGTCCTTGGTGGCTGCGTCGGCCATGACCACCAGCACGAAGCCGTCACCCCAGTCGACCACGTCGCTCTGCTCGGCGCGCTCGGGGCCGCGCGCGATCAGGCGCGCGACCGTCTCGCCGTCGAGCTCGAACACCTCGCGGCGCACGTCGTCGCCGCGCGCGCGGCTGCGCCCGGCCAGGAGCGACAGGTGCGAGCCCACGTCGCCGCGCGAGGCCACGACCTGGATCGACGCGTCGTAGTCCCAAGACACTCCGTCGACGGCGATCCAGCCGCTCGGCGTCTTGATCACCTGCCAGCCCTTCGGGAAGTGCACCTCGAAGCCGTGGCGCGGGTCGATGGTCTCGCCCGCGAGCGTGGGCGGCTCGCGCCGCACGGCGCCGATCTTGGGCGGCTGCACCTCGGCCAGGCGCGCGTAGATCGTGCCGGGCGGGAGTGAGTAGAGCGCGCGCAGCGTGTTCTTGTCGTGCTCCGACAGCGCCTCGATGCGCCGGTCGCCCGCGACCGGGAACATGACGTCGCCCGCCAGGGGACTGTGCTGGCCCGAGACACCCAGCACGTGGCCGATCTCGTGCAGCGCCACCGCGCGCACCTGGCGCGGCGTGAGCAGGCCGACCGAGTCCGCGATGAACACCGAGGCGTCGTGGGGCGCGAAGCGGATCTGCACCTGGTCGGCGCCGGGGCCGGCCTTGGTGACCGTGCAGCGCTCGGCCTCGCCGTGCACCACGCCGAGCACCTGCCCTTCCTCGACCTCTTCGACCTCGGCGGCGAGGTGGATCGTGACCTGCGCCTCCTTGCGGCTCGCCACGCTCTGGAAGCGGGCCGGGCCGCCGAGCGCGCGCTGCCAGAGCGCGAACGCCTCGTCGACCGCGGTCACGTAGTCCTCGGGCCGGCGCTCCGCCCACTCGCCGGCGAGTGACTCGGGAATCACCGGCGGCTCCACGAAGTAGCGCAGCGGCAGCGCGTCGTCGGCCCAGCGGCACACCACCAGGCCCTCCTTGCCGTCGGGCAGGAGCTCGCGGTGCAGCGCCCAGGGCAGATAGTTCGGCTCGGGCAGGTCGGCGAAGCGCTTGGCGAAGCTCCAGTAGTCCCAGCGGTTGTGGCGGTACTCGACCGGCGCGCTCTGGCAGCCGCACAGGGCGAGCAGCAGCACGGCGGGGCAGGCGGCCTTCATCCGCCGCCCCGCTTCGCGTGGCGCCGGGTCACCTGGCGCAGGCGCCGGTCGGACTCGCGGTCGGCGATCGCCTGGCGCTTGTCGTGGAGCTTCTTGCCGCGCGCCAGCCCGAGCTCGACCTTGGCCCGGCCGTTCTTGAAGTACAGCTCGAGCGGGACCAGGGTGAGTCCCTTCTCGCGCAGCCGGCCGCCCAGGCGGTGTATCTCGCGCCGGTGCATGAGCAGCTTGCGCACGCGCTCGGGCAGGTGGTTCTCGCGGCCCGCGTACACGTAGGGGGCGATGTGCGCCTTGTGCAGGAACACCTCGCTGCCGTGCACCTGGGCGTAGGAGTCGACCAGGTTCGCGCCGCCGGCGCGCAGCGACTTCACCTCGCTTCCAGTGAGCACGAGGCCCGCCTCGATCGTCTCCTCGATCGAGTACTGAAAGCGCGCCTTCCGGTTCTTGCAGATGCTCTTGCGGGGCGGCTCGGCCAAGGCCGCCCGAGCCTAGCGGAGGGCGTTCTCCCCGTCGACGAAGCAGATGCGCGGCTGCCAGTCACGCGCCTCGTCCGAGGTCATCTGGGCGTAGCTCGCAATGATCACCAGATCGCCGGGCTTCACCAGGTGCGCGGCCGCGCCGTTGATGGCGATCACCCCGCTGCCCTCCTCGCCGCGAATCACATAGGTGGCGAGGCGATGGCCGTTGGTCACGTCGTAGATCTCGACCCGCTCGTTGGGCCACAGGTCGGCGGCGTCGGCGAGCAGCCCGTCGATGGTGATCGAGCCCTCGTAGTCCAGGTTCGCCTCGGTGACCGTGGCGCGGTGGATCTTCGACTTGAGAAACGTGCGCAGCATCAGAGTGTTTCTCCGTTGAGCAGCGTGTTGTCGATCAGCCGCGTGCCCTCGAAGCGCACCGCGAGCGCCAGCACCGCCGGGCCGCGCAGCTCGCGCAGCGGCTCGAGCGTGTCGGAGGAGACCAGCTCCACGTAGTCGAGCTCGGCCAGCGGCTCCTTCTCGATGCGCTGGCGCGCAACCGCGCACAGCGCCGCGGCGTCGCGCACGCCGGCGCGCAGGGCGGCGCGCACCTCGTGCAGCGCGGCGTGCAGCGCGGTGGCCTGCTGGCGCGCGCGCGGCGAGAGCAAGGCGTTGCGCGAGCTCATGGCCAGCCCATCGGGCTCGCGCACGATCGGCCCGCCGATCACGTCGATCCCGAACGCCAGGTCGCGCGCCATGCGCCGCACGACCGCGAGCTGCTGGTAGTCCTTCTCGCCGAACACCGCCACGTGCGGGCGAGCCGCGTTGAACAGCCGCGCCACCACCGTGGTGACTCCACGGAAATGACCGGGCCGGCTGCGGCCGCACAGCCCCGAGGTGAGCCGCTCGACCTCGACCCAGGTCGAGTCACCCGCGGGATAGATCTCTTCCACGGGCGGGGCGAACACCACGTCGGCGCCGGCCTTGCGCAGGAGCTCCAGGTCGCGCGCCAGGTCGCGCGGGTAGCGCGCGAAGTCCTCGGCCGGCCCGAACTGGGTCGGGTTCACGAAGATCGACACCACCACGCGGTCGGCGTGGTTGTAGCCGATGCGCACGAGCGAGACGTGCCCCTCGTGCAGCGCGCCCATCGTGGGCACCAGCGCGATGCGCCGGCCCATGACCCGCTGCTCCTCGGACCAGCGGGAGAGCTCCGCCGTGCTGCGGATCAGCCGCGGCTCAATAGGATTCAGCATCGCCGGGGAACTTCTGCTGGCGGACGTCTTCGGCGTACATCTCGGCGGCGCGGCGCACCACGTCGCCCAAGCCCACGTACTGGCGCACGAAGCGCGGCGGCGCGGCCTCGCCCAGGCCGAGCAGGTCGTGCATGACCAGCACCTGGCCGTCGCAGCCCACGCCCGCGCCGATGCCGATCGTGGGGATGGAGAGCGCGCGCGTGATCTCGGCTCCGAGCGCGCGCGGCACGCACTCGAGCACGACCGCGAACGCGCCGGCGGCCTCGACCGCGCGCGCGTCGCGCAGCACCTTCTCGTGACCCGCGTCGTCGCGGCCCTGCACGCGGTAGCCGCCGACCTGATGCACCGACTGCGGAGTGAGTCCCACGTGGCCCATGACCGGGATGTCGGCGCGCGCGAACGCGGCGATCCGGTCCGCCATGCGCTCGCCGCCCTCGAGCTTCACCGCGTGCGCCCCGCCCTCCTTCATCATGCGCACCGCGTTGCGCAGGGCGTCTTCCACGCTCACCTGGTAGCTGCCGAACGGCATGTCGCCGACGACCAGCGCGCGCCGCACCGCGCGACTCACCATGCGGCAGTGGTAGATCACCTCGTCGAGCGTGACCGGGAGCGTGGTGTCGTGACCCTGCACCACGTGACCCATGGTGTCTCCGACCAAGAGCGCGTCGATGCCGGCCTGGTCGAACAGGCGCGCGAACGGGAAGTCGTACGCGGTGAGCATGGCGATCTTCTCGCCGCGTGCCTTCTTGCGCGCGAAGGCGGGTACGGTGACTCGGGCTTCGGGGGTGTTCATGGGGGGCCCTCCGGCGAGCCACAAACGAATCGAGCGCCCTGATCGTCGTTGCGACGAGATCAGAAGGCGCCCTTCGCGTGCGGACTGCGGACGGCCCGATCTTCGGCCTTCGGCCTCGGGACCGACCGCATCGAACATCGCGCCTTCGGTCTCGGTCTCGTTCGAGATCCAAGCTTCCGGGCTCAATCGATGCGGACTCGCTGCGCAGAAGAGGCTAAGGGGGATCCGGCCGGAGTGTCAACTTCCGCGCGCGGCGGGCTTCAGGAACCGGCAACTGCCAGCGCATCGGCCAGCGCCGCGAACTCGCCTTCGTCGAGCGTCTCGCCCCGGCGGGTCGGGTCGATGCGCGTCGCGGCGAGCGCCGCCCCGGCCTGCGGGAACTCGAGCGCGAGGGCGCGCTTGAGCTGCTTGCGGCGCTGGCCGAAGGCGGCGCGCACCAGCCGGCGGAGTGTCTCGACGTCGGCGACACGCGGCGGTGTCGGCCGCGGGGTGAGCGCGAGGAAGGTCGAGCGCACGCGCGGGCGCGGCGAGAACTCCTCGCGCGATAGCTCGAGCAGGCGCTCGCCGGTGAACCAGAGCCGCGCGTACACGCTGAGCGTGCCGTAGGCCTCGCTGCCGGGCGCCGCCAGCACCCGGTCGGCGAGCTCGCGCTGCAGCATGCAGCCGATGCGCCGGAACGGAGAGTCGGGCACCAGCCAGTCTCCCAAGAGCCGCCCGGCGATCGAGTACGGCAGGTTGCCGACCAGGACCACGGGCTTGCAGAGCTCGCGCGCGAGCGCCGGCCAGTTGGCCTCGAGCGCATCGGCCAGCCGCACCTCGACGTAGCCCGGCAGCTCGCCTTCGGCGGCGAGCAGGGCGACCAGGCCGCGGTCGACCTCGAGCGCGAGCGTGCGCCGCGCGACCGCGGCCAGCGCGCGCGTGAGCTGACCGGTGCCGGGGCCGACCTCGAGCGCGGCGTCGGTCGCGCGCACGCCGAGCTTCTCGACGATCTGCGCCGCGACCTCGGGCCGGCGCAGGAAGTTCTGGCCGCGCGCCTTCGAGGGCGCGAGCCCGTGCGCGGCGAGCTTCTGGCGCGCCGAGGCTATGGCGCGCCCGGGGGCAGCGCGGCGCCCACGGGGATGCGCGAGAACGCCTCGAGGTCGAGCGCGGCGACACGGCCCTCGCGCAGCATGCCGTCGGCGACCGCGCCGATCATCGCCGCGTTGTCGGTGCAGAGCGCGATGGGCGGGAAGTGAGTCTCGATGCCGCGCTCGCGCGCGAGCTCGGCCATGCGCTCGCGCAGGCGCGCGTTCGCGGCCAGGCCGCCCACCAGCGCCAGGCGCGAGAGCCCGGTCTGCTCGAGCGCGCGGCGCGCCTTCTCGACCAGCACGTCGACCGCGGCCTCCTGGAACGAGGCGCACAGGTCGTCGACGTCCTGCGCAGTGAGTCCGTGGGTCGAGTCACCCTCGATGCGCTCGGCCTCGAGCGCCAGCGCGGTCTTGAGCCCGGAGAACGACAGCTCGAGGCCCGGCTCGCGCAGCATCGGGCGCGGGAAGCGGAAGCGCCCCGCGCGGCCGCGGCGCGCGGCCAGGTCGACCTCGCGCCCGCCCGGGTAGCCCAGGCCCAGCCGCTTGGCCACCTTGTCGAACGCCTCGCCCGCCGAGTCGTCGCGCGTCTCGCCCAGGAGCTCTACACGAGAAAGTGTCGTCACGCGGTAGAGCTGCGTGTGGCCGCCAGAGACCACGAAGCCCAGGAACGGGAACCCCAGCGGGGGGTCACCCAGCCGCGCCGAGGCCAGGTGGCCCTCGATGTGGTGCACGGCGACCAGCGGCTTGCCCAGCCGGTAGGCCAGCGCCTTGGCGAACGACACGCCGACCAAGAGCGACCCGATCAGTCCCGGCCCCGCCGTGCACGCGATCGCGTCGACCGAGCCCAACGGCACACCGGCGCGCTCGAGCGCCGCGCCCAGCACGCCATACAGGTGACGGACGTGGTCTCGGCTGGCGAGCTCCGGCACCACGCCGCCGTAGGGCGCATGCAGGCGATCCTGACTCTGCACGACCGACGCGAGTACCTGCGTGCCGTCGCGCACGAGCGCCGCGGCCAGGTCGTCACACGAGCTCTCGAGCGCGAGGATGAGCGCCACGGCTCAGTGCTCGAGCTTCTCCTGCTGGCTCTTGCAGTCGATGCAGAGGCTCGCGACCGGCCGCGCCTCGAGGCGCTTCAGGCCGATGTCCTCGCCGCACTGCACGCAGGTGCCGAACGTGCCGGCTTCGATCTTCGCGAGCGACGCCTCGATCTTCTGCAGCAGAGCCCGCTCGCGCTCGCGCAAGCGGCCCACGAACGCGAGACCGCTCTCCGAGGAGGCGGAGTCGATCTCGTCCGAAAAGTCATCGGGGTCCAGATGGATGTCGCCGGTGACCGCGCGCTTCGCGTTCACCATGAGCTTGTCACGCTGCTCCATGAGCATCTTCTGGAACTTCTTCTGGTCGTTCTTCTTCACGACGGACACTTCTCCAATTGACGCCGAGCCTCTGCCACACGCTCCGAGGATGGGTAGTCGTCGGCGATGCGCTTGAAGATCTGGCACGCCGCCGGCCCGTATGTGGACTGCTGCCCGGTCCGGTTTCCGATCTCCTGGAGTGAAACGCCCTGCCGGTACAGTGCGTCGGGCACCTTGTTCCCCTTCGGGAACCGCTTCACCACTCGATCGAATGCCACCGCGGCCTGCTCGAAGTCGTTCAGCTTGAAGTACGACTCGCCCATCCAGAACAGGGCATTGTCCGCGAACTCGGAGGACGGGTGAGTCTGGAGGAAGGCCTGAAACCGGTCAATGGCGTCTGCGTATTTGCCTGCGCGATACATGCTGAAGGCAGCCTCGTAGTCCCGGACCTCTTCGCTCGACGCATTCGTGGCCCCGGGCGCCGGGGTTTCCGTGGTCGGGTTAGGTGCCGCGACCGGGGCATTGGTTCCAGGCGCGGGGGCGGCCGTTCCCGGCGCTCCAGCGGCGCCTTCGGCGGGCGCAGCGGCCGCACCTGCCGCAGCTCCGGCCGCTGCGGCGCCTGGCGCCGCGGCGTGCTGCCGGTCGAGCTCCTTCTTCAGCGCGTCGACCTCGCCTTGGAGCTTGGCCACCTCGTCGCGCAGCGAAGTCACTTCGGCGTCGAGGTCGGCCAGCCGGTTGCCCGACGCCGCGCCGCCACTCGCGCCCGACTTGCTCCAGTCGTCCGAGCCCTTGCCGCCGCCGCGGCTCTCGAGCGCGTCGACCTTGCGGCGCAGGGCCTGGAACTCCGGCACGGTGACGCAGCCGGAGAGCGCGAGAAGTGAGACCGCCGCGAGACCGCGGCGGAGCAGCTTCCCGCTCAAATCAGCGGACTTTGAAGTCGTCGCGCCGGTTCTTGGCCCAAGCGAGCTCGTTGTGTCCCTCGGCCGCAGGCTTCTCTTCGCCGTAGCTGACGGTGGTCATCCGCGACGATTCGACGCCCAGATCGACCAGATACTTGTACGCGGCTTCCGCGCGGCGCTTGCCCAGCGCGAGGTTGTACTCGTTGCTGCCGCGCTCGTCGCAGTTGCCCTCGATCGTGATCTGCACGCCCGAGTTACCCTTCAGGTAGCTGGCGTTGGCCTGCAGGCCCTCGCGCGCGTCGGCGCGCAGGTCCGAGTGATCGAAGTCGAAGTAGATCGTCTTGAACATGCTGCTGTCGGCGCTGCTGCTCATGCCGCCGTGGCTCGGCGGGTTCTGCTCGTTGCCGAAGCCCGTGCTGGGGCTCGCAGCCTTGTTCGTGCCCGACGACTCGCAGGCCGCCATCGCCGCGCACAGGATCGCTACTCCGAGAAATCGCTTCACCACCCTTCGCCCCTCCTCTTCTCGCACGTCTCGCCAGGACCTTGCAGCGGAACTACGAAGCTCCGATTCAGTGATCCAGCGCACCGATCGCAAATCGGGAACAACCCCCGAAAACCGGTGCATTCTCTAACGGGGAATCCCCGAACTTGCAAGAAATTCTGCGCCTTTGGCCCGCTACTCGAGCCACGGCGACCAGGCGGGGTTCGTGCAGTTGCCCCCGCCGTCGGTCAACAGGACCGTGTTCTCACCGTTCACGTCCACGCGGTAGATCTCCTTTCGCCCGCGGCGGTTGGAGCTGAAGGCGAGCTTCCGGCCGTCGGGCGACCAGGCCGGGTCCTCGTCGCTGCGGGTGTTGGCGACCAGCGGCTGCGTGAAGCTGCCATCGGGCGTGATCAGGTAGATGTCGAAGTCGTTTCCGGCCTGCGCCGCGTAGGCGATCCACTCGCCCGTGGGCGACCAGGCCGGGCTCGCGTTGTAGTCGCCGCTGTAAGTGAGTCGCTTCTCCTCGCCCGATGCCAGGTCCTTCACGAAGATCTGCGGGCTGCCCGTGCGATCGGACACGAATGCGAGCTTGCGGCCGTCGGGCGACCAAGCGGGCGAAGACTCGATCGCGCGGTCTTCGGTGATGCGCTTGGGGTCCTTGCCGCTCGGGGCGACGCTCCAGATGTCGGTGTTGCCCTGGCGACTCACCACCACGGCGAGTGACTCGCCGTCGGGCGCCCACACCCCGCGGTACTTGTCGTCGCGGGTCTGGATCAGCTTGACGCCCGGCCGCGTGCCGCGGAACAGGAGATACAGCTCGGACAGCCCGCCCTTGAACGAGGTGTAGACCAGCGTCTTGGCGTCGGGTGACCAGCCGGGGAACAGGTTGATCGAGCCGTTGTTGGTGAGCCGCAGCTTGTTCGTGCCGTCGGCGTTCATCAGCCAGATCTCTTTGTTCTTGCGGCCGTTGTCCGACACGAAGGCGATCTGCGTCGACGACACGCCGCGCCGGCCGGTGAAGCGCGCCACGATGTCGTCGGCCACCAGGTGCGCGAGCATCGGCAGCTCGTTCTTGTCGCGCTCGCGGAAGGCCAGATCGCCCAGCGGCCGACACCGGATGGTGTCCCAGACGCGGTAGCGCACCTGCAGCTTGCCCTGCTGCTCGCGCACCTCGCCCTGCACCAGGCCTTCGGCGCCGATGCCTTTCCAGCTGTCGCACGGGATGCCGGCGGACTCGACGTCCTTGGTGTCGCGTGACTCGAGGAAGGCCTCGGGGTTCACGTGCACGATCAGGCTCGAGTACTCGAGGCCGGCCACGAGCGGGCCGTAGAAGTCGTCGGGCAGCGGCGCCGTGCCCGCGAAGCGCTGCACCGCCACGGGAATCGGCTTCTGCGGCGCGTTCACGTCGATGCGGATCTTCTGCGCGGGGGCCAGGCGCGCGACGGCGAGCGCCGCCACCAGGCCCAGGACGACGCGACTCACTGTGCGACTTCCTTCGGGTCCATGCCGAGCTCGTAGGTCGCCGCGCGCGGCGGCGGCGGCAGCGGGCTCGACTTGGTGATCGCGCGGTAGGCGGTGTCGTCGCAGTGCGGGTCGCCGGAGGACTGCGTGAGCACCACGCGAGTCACTTTGCCGTCCGGGCCGATGTCGACGTCGAAGAGCGACTGCGCGGTGCACACGCTCGCACCGGTCCAGTTGGCGTTGATCCACGACTTCACCTTGGCGATCCAGGGCGAGTACACCGGGTCGAAGCGGCCCGGCGAGGGCACGGCGGCGGCGGGCGCATCGGGCTGCGGCTCGGTCGCCGGCGGCGCCTTCGCGGCTTCCTGGGCCTCGACCCGTTCGGTCATCTTGGCCAGGAGCTCCTCGGCGCTGGGCGGCGGGGTCTTCGGCTTGGTCTCGACCGGCGGAGCCGGCTTGGGCTTTGCGGGCAGCGGCGCGGGCTCCTTGGGAATCACGATCTCCTTCACCACCGGCTTCGGCGGCGGCGGCGGGGGCTCGGGCGGCTTGGCTTCGGGCTTGGGCGGCGGCGGCTTGGCGGCCGGCGGCGCGGGCTTGGGCAGCGCGGTCTTGGGCATCTGGACCACCTGCACCATCACGGGCGCGGAGGCGATCCGCTCGCCGTGACGCGAGGGCCGCAGCACCAGGGCCGCGAACACGAGCACGTGCCCGACCAGCGAGAGCACGAGCAGCCGCCGGAAGGCGCGGCTCTCCAGCAGGCTCTCGACCGGTACGTAGAAGGAGCTCACGCCTCGGGCTCGGTCACCATGCCGATTCCGGTCGCGCCGGCGCCGCGCAGGATCGCGAGTGTCTTCGCCACGATTCCGTAGGCCACTTTCTCGTCCGCGCGCAGGTAGACCAGGTGGTCGCCGCGTGTCTCGAAGATCGCCTGCAGCTTGCCGGCCAGCTGATCGATCGGCACCTGCGAGCTTTGGACGAAGATCTGGCCATCGCGCTTCACGGTGACCACCAGCGGCTGCTGGTCGGTGCGCAGGCCCTTGGACTGGGTCTTGGGCAGGTTCACGTCGATGCCCTGCTCCATCAGTGGCGCAGTCACCATGAAGATGATCAGCAGCACGAGCATCACGTCGACGAACGGAGTCACGTTGATCTCGGACAGCTGCCGCCGCCCGCCGCGGCCGTCGGCGACGTTCATGCCGCGCGGTGCGCCGTGCGGCGCAGGACCTCGGCGAACTCGGCGCCGAAGGTCTCGAGCCGGGCCGCGAGCCGGTTCAGGCGCGCGCTCGTGTAGTTGTATCCGACCGCGGCCGGGATCGCGGCCGCGAGCCCGAAGGCGGTGGCGACCAGCGCCTCGGCGATGCCCGGCGCGACCACCGCCAGGCTGGCCGACTGCATGGCGCCGATCTGCTGGAACGAATTCATGATGCCCACGACGGTGCCGAACAGGCCCACGAACGGGCCCGAGCTCGCGATCGTGGCCAGGAAGGAGAGCCCGCGTTCGAGCCGGTGCACCTCTTCGCCGCGGATCCAGCCCAGGCGGCTGATCACGCCCTCGACCTGGTCGCGAGTGACCCGGTTGCTGCCGGCCTGCAGCTTCTCGAGCCGAGCGAGCTCCGTGTAGCCCGCGCGGAACACCGTGGCGAGCGGGCTCGACGGGTGCTTGCGCGCCACCTCGTATGCGTTCTCGAGCGGGCTCTCGAGGTAGGCCTCGACGAAGTCTTCGGTGTCTCGCTCCGCGGCGCGGAACTCACGGAACTTCATGATCATGATCGCCCACGACGAGACCGACGCGAGGATCAGGATCAAAAGCACCGCAGAGACGATCGGACTGGAGCCCAGGATGTAGTCGAGCATTCGGCGGACCCCAGGGGAGAAGTACGCGAGCTCAGGGACGGAGCTCTCGGGGCCGACGGAAGCTAGTGAGAACGGGGGGGAGCGTCAACGGAAGTTCGCGCCGGCCGCGCTACGCTGTCGCGCGCCGCTGCCGCATTGCACAAAGGGGGATGCATGGAGCTCGACGTCTCGCGCAAGGACCTCGCCGCCGCCACCGGCGACGCGGTCGTGATTCCGCTCACCAAGGCCGACGCGCCGCCGCGCGCCCTGCGCGCGTTCGACGAGGCGCTCGGCGGCCTGTGCGCGCGGGTGTGGGCGGCGGGTGACTTCACGGGCAAGGCCGGCGAGCTCGTCTCACTGCCCGTGGCGGGGATCGCAGCCAAGCGCGTGGTGCTGATCGGTCTGGGCGACGAGAAGCATGCCAGCGCCGAGGCCCTGCGCGCTGCCGGCGGGCGCGCCGCCAAGGCGCTGGCGCGCGCCAAGGCCGAGGCGGCGTCGGTCGCCGTGCCGGCGCTGCGGCGAGTCACTCCCGAGGCCGCCGCGCAGGCGCTCGCCGAGGGGCTGGTGCTGGGCGCCTACCGTTTCGACAAGTACAAGACCGGGAACGACAAGCCGACCGAGCTCGCGCGGGTCACCCTGCTCGCCGCCGACGCGCGCCAGGTGACCGCGCTGCGCCGCGGCGCCGCTTTCGGGAAGCTCGTGTCCGAGTCCGCGAACCTGGCGCGCGACCTGTCGAACGAGCCGGGCGGCGCCTGCACGCCCGAGTATCTCGCCGCCGAGGCGCGCAAGCTCGCGCGCTCGCACGGGCTGAAAGTCACCGTGTTCGGCGAGAAGGAGCTCGCGCGCGAGAAGATGGCCGGCATCCTCGCAGTCGGACGCGGCAGCGCCAACCCGCCGCGCCTGATCGCGCTCGAGTACGGCGCCGCGCCGAAGAAGGCGGCGAAGGGCGCGCGCCGAAGGCCGACCTTGGTGTTCGTCGGCAAGGGCATCACGTTCGACTCGGGCGGTATCTCGATCAAGCCCGCCGCGAACATGGACGAGATGAAGCACGACATGTCGGGCGCGGCCGCGGTGATCGGCGCGCTGCGCGCGATCGCCGACCTGAAGCTTCCCGTGCACGCGGTGGGCCTGGTCGCCGCCGCGCAGAACATGCCCGACGGCAACGCCTACGTGCCGGGCGACGTGATCACGAGCGCGCGCGGCAAGACCATCGAGGTGCTGAACACCGACGCCGAGGGCCGCATCGTGCTCTCCGACGCGCTGCACTACGCCACCACCTTCGAGCCCGACGCCATCATCGACCTGGCCACGCTCACCGGCGCGTGTCTCGTGGCGCTGGGCGACGTGTGCTGCGCCGTGCTGGGCAACGACGAGCAGCTGGCCGAGAAGGTGCGCGACGCGGGCGAGGCGACTCATGAGCGCGCCTGGCCGCTCCCGCTCTGGGACGAACACAAGGCCGCGATCAAGGGCACGTTCGGCGACATCGTGAACACGGGCGGGCGCAACGCCGGCGTGTCGACCGCGGCCGCGTTCCTGTCTCACTTCGTGGGTGAAGTCCCCTGGGCGCACCTCGACATCGCCGGCACCGCGTGGACCACCAAGGAGACGCCCTACTACGCCAAGGGCGCGACCGGCTTCGGCGTGCGCCTGCTCGTGGACCTGGCGCGAAACTGGAAGTGAGAGCGGCGGTTGAGACCGCAGCAGAAGGTTGCTTTGACACGGGGGGGCGCGGCCCGTAAGCTCCGCGCCGCTTTTTCACGAGGGGAATCGAAAATGCGCTCTCGTTTCGTCGCTTTGTCCGTCTTCGTGCTCTTCGCGCTCGCCGGCCTGGCTCGCGCCGCGGACGACGGCTCCGCGGAAGTGGCGAAGGCCGACATGGCCAAGGGTGCCCAGATCTTCCAGCAGTACTGCGTGACCTGTCACGGTCCGCAGGGCCTGGGCGACGGACCGGTCGGCAAGACGCTGAACCCGCCGCCGCGCAACTTCCAGGAAGGCAAGTTCAAGTACGGCGACACGCCGCGCGCGCACTTCGAGGTCGTCACCGGCGGCGCCGCGGCGAAGGGCGGCTCGCCGCTCATGGCCCCCTGGGGCGCGGTGATCCCCGAGGCCGACCGCTGGTCCGTCATCAAGTACGTGATGTCGCTGAAGAAAAAGTAAGCCCGGCGCCCGCCCGACAGACCGCCCGCGGCGGGGTACTTTTGCAGGCGTGAGCAAGCCGCCTCGGCCCCGTACGCGCAAGCGCGCGGCGAAGAACCCCCCGGCTTCGGAGACCCCCCGGACTTCGGAGCCGGCTCCCGCAGCGGAGCCCGACGGCCCTGCGGCGAACACGCGGCTCCCGGTGCCGGCGCCCGCGCCGTCGCTCGACGCCTATCCGCGCGACACACTCCAGCGCTACTTCGCCGAGGTCGCGAGGTACCCGCTCCTGTCGCGCGAGGAGGAGCTCGAGCTCGCGCGCAAGGTGCACGGCGCGAACGACGCCGAGGCCGCGCAGAAGCTCGTGCTCTCGAACCTGCGCCTGGTGGTGAAGATCGCGCTCGAGTATCGCCGCGTGTGGACGAACCTGCTCGACCTGATCCAAGAAGGGAACGTCGGCCTCCTGCAGGGCGTGAAGCGCTTCGACCCCGACCGCGGCGTGAAGCTCTCGTCCTACGCCTCGTATTGGATCCGCGCGTACATCCTGAAGTATCTGATCGACAACATCCGCATGGTGCGGGTCGGCTCGAGCCGCGCCGAGCGCAAGCTGTTCTTCCAGCTCTCGCGCGCGCGCCGCGAGCTCGTGCAGGAAGGCCGCGAAGTCACTCCCGCCCTGCTCGCCGAGAAGCTCGGCGTGCGCGAGCCCGAGGTGGTCGACCTGCAGCACCGGCTCGCGCAAGGCGACCTGTCGATGGACGCGCCCGCGCGGCGCGACGACCCGGGCGGCGGCACCTTCGGCGAGGCGGTCGCGGGCGAAGACGCGCGCGAGGCCGACCCCGTGGCCGACCAGGACATGCGGCGCGCCTTCCGCGAGCAGGTCGAGCGCTTCGCGGTCGACCTCGACCCGCGTGAGTCGGCGATCCTGCGCCAGCGCATCCTGGCCGACGAGCCGCGCACGCTGCAGGAGATCGGCGACGACTTCGGACTCACGCGCGAGCGCGTGCGCCAGATCGAGAAGAAGCTGGTGGACAACCTGCGCGAGTTTCTGAAGGCGAACCTGGTCGACTTCGACTACTGGGCGCCCGAGGGCTGAGCCTCATCACCGCCATCGGTCATGGATTGCCGCCGAACCAGCTCGCGTGGAAATAGCGCACGACGAGCGCCGCCCCGATGCCGGCGACCAGTGCCAGCGGCGCCAGCTCGCGCAGGCCGCGCAGCGTCTCGCGGCCGGTGAAGGGCACGAACGGCGTGGCGCGCACGAAGGCCGCGTAGCCTTCCGGCCCGGTCGCGATCTTGCGCCGGTCCTGGTGCGCGGCGCCCAGCAGCGCGAAGGCCACGAAGCCGCCGAAGAACGCCACGTCCGAGGCGTAGCCGTTGGGCAACAGGTGCACCGCCGCGAACACCACGAACGACATCACCAGCGGGTGGCGCGTGATGCGCTGTACACCGCGCGGTGTCAGGCTGGCGGGCGCCATGCCCGCGGGGCTCGGCTGCAGGAAGCTCGACGCGAGCAGCACGAACGCCACGGCCATGCCGAGATACACCGTCCAGGTGAGCGCGGGCCCGCGCGGGATCTGCCACAAGGGCGGCCCCGCGTGCTTGTTCACGAAGTAGAGCCGGATCAGCGGCACGAAGATCGCGAGCGCGATCACTGAGTAGAGCGCCTGGAAGCCGAGCGGCCCGAGCGCCGCCACCAGCCGCGGGCGCAGGCGCGCGCTCGACAGCCCGATGTGGCTCGCCGTGAACGCAGCCCAGAGAGCCAGGATGCCCGGCGCGGGGTCCATCGCGCGCACCTCCGGCCCGCGATCTTACTCGGGCGCGCTGCCGGCGGCGAGCGGGTCCTCGGGGAAGCGCGAGCGCACGTCTTCCTGCAGCGAGCGCTCGAGTGACTGCGGCGTCCAGCCGGTCTCGGCCAGGAGCGCCGCCTGCCAGGTCTCGCCCGTGGCGCAGCGGTCGAGCAGGCCCGCGATCGCGCGCGGGTGCGCGGCCGTGATGTGCTCGATCGCGGCACGCGACTCGAGATAGGCCAGGAGCGCGCGGCTGCCCTGCACGCCCGAGAAGCCCTGCACCAGCGAGTCGAGCGGGATCCAGCTCTCCTCGCGCAGTGAGTCGAGCAGCCTGCGCCACTCCTCGCGCGAGAGCTGCGGCCGGCCGCGCGCGCGCTCCTCCTCGGCGACGGCGATGCCCTCGTTCAGCCAGAACGGCTGGTGCGAGCCCACGGCGTCCTTGAACAGCGCGTGCACGTACTCGTGGACCAGCAGCGCATACAGCTCGTTGCGCGGACGCTGCGCCGACACCACGTGGATCGCGCCGTCGTAGAAGCCCACGGTCGCGAAGCCGAAGCGGTGCTGGTACGCCTCGAGATAGTGCGCGCGCGTGTACAGCTGCACCTCGAGCGGCTGGCGCAGCTCGCGCCCCAGCGTGCGCAGCATGGCGGCGCGCGCCTGCTCCAGCACGTCGATCACCTGCTCGCCGTACTCGCGGCCCGCGAACTGGTGGTCGTAGGTGAGCCGGAAGTGACTGGAGTCGACCGAGCGCGTCTGCCAGGTCTCGCCGTCCTTGGCCTTGGCCAGCGCCAGCTCCTCGCCGATCTCGGCCCGCTCGCGCTCGGCCGCGTCGCGCCAGGCCTGGGGCATGTGCGACGCGGTGCTCAGCACCGCGTCGAGCGCGTCGCGCGCGGGCTCGTAGCGGCCGCGGTGGCGCTCGATCTGCGCCAAAAGGAGCGGCGCCTCGGGCCGCGCCGGATGCTCGCGCTGCAGGCGGCGCAGCGCGCGCAGGGCGAGCTCCATGTTGCCGCGCTGCGCGTCGGCGCGCGCCGTGCGCACCTCGGACAGGTAGCGGTCGTCGTCGTCCCCGGAGCGCACGCCCTTGGGCAGCGGCTCGCCCGTCACCTTGCCGTCCCAGCGGATCGACAGCTCCTCGGGCGTGACTCGCTCGGCGCCCGCCGCCGGGCTGTGCTCGGAGTCGGTGAGCCAAGTGTTCCCCTGCCCGTCCACCCAGACCGAGACTTCGCTCGGCAGGATGATGGCGACACACAGGAACAGGAGCGCGAGTCCGAGGTGGCGCAGGAGTCGCGAGGTCACCCTCTATTTTCGGGCGTGTTTGTCGTGCCCTGAAGCCGGGGCGTCGCTGCGGCGCAGCTGGCCCACCAAGTGCGCCAGCTCGGGCACGATCAGCCGCTCCATGCCGAGCTTCACGGCCCCGGACGAGCCGGGCAGCACGAACACGACCTTGCCGCCGGTCGTGCCCGCGGCCGCGCGCGACAGCAGCGCCGCGGCGCCGATCTCCTGGAACGACAGCACGCGGAACAGCTCGCCGAAGCCCGCCAGCGGCTTCTCGAACAGCGGCTCGATCGCCTCGGGCGTGACGTCGCGCGGCGAGACACCCGTGCCGCCGGTGGCGATCACGGCGTCGACGCTCTTTTGCGCGAGCGCGCGCAGCACGGCCAGCCGGATCGTCTCGAGCTCGTCGGGCACGATCTCGTGGCGCACGGCGCGGTGACCCGCGGCCTCGAGCGCGGCGCGGATCGCCTGGCCCGAGGAGTCGGTCTCCAGGCTGCGCGAGTCACTCACCGTGAGCACGGCGCAGCCCACGCTCTTGGGCGCGTACGCGCGGTGCTCGGCCGGCGCGCTCCCGCTCACGGGTTCTCCTCGACCCAGTAGGAGCCGCTGCTCGCGAACTCCTTCTTCCAGATCGGCACGCTCTTCTTCAGCTGGTCGATGGCGAAGCGGCAGGCCTCGAAGGCCTCGGCGCGGTGCGGCCCGGCGGCGGCGATCATCACCGCGGCGTCGCCGATCGCCAGCCGCCCGACGCGGTGCGAGACGGCCAGGCGCACGTGCGGCCAGCGCTCGCGCGCGGCCGCGACGATCTTGCGCAGCTCCTTCTCGGCCATGGGCGCGTACGCCTCGTACTCCAGGTGGTCGATCGACTCACCGCGCGCGTGGTTGCGCACTACGCCGGTGAAGGTGACGAGCCCGCCCATCTCGGGGCCGCTCACCTCGCGCACGAGCGCGTCGAGTGACAGCGGCGCGGAGTCGATCCAGGCGCGCTCGGACCCGCCCGACACGGGCGGCAGCAGCGCGATCTCGTCGCCGTCGTGAAGCTCCGCCGTGCGCGGCACGCGCTGCTCGTTCAGGGCCACCAGCAGCCGCCCGCCATAGCGTGCCAGCTCGCGATGTTGCGACTCGAGCTGCGCGAGCGCGTCGGCCAGCGTGGCGTGCGCGCGCAGCTCAAGCTCCAGTGTCTTCTCGCCGACCGCTTCTCGCAGGGCCGCGAACAGGAGCACGCGCACGCGCATGGCCGGAAGCCTAGGAGATGGGTCCCGCCAGATCAACGCGGACCTGCGCCCCGAGACCGTGCGCAAGGCGCTCGACGTGGTCCGGCCCGGGCTGGTGGCCGACGGCGGGAACGCCGAGCTGATCTCGGTGACCGAGGACGGGCTCGTGCGCCTCGAGCTGCAAGGCGCCTGCGCGCGTTGCCCCGCGCGCGAGATGACGCGCCGGCTGGTGCTGGAGCCCGCGCTGCGCGCGCGGGTCCCGGGAGTCACTGCCGTTCTGATCTGAGCGCGCCCGGGCCTAGAGCATCTTCGGCGCGGACGAATCCTTGGTCGGCGGGACGCTCTTCGCGGGCTTCACGGCACCCATCTCGATGCGTCCCGTGAACACCGCGCCGTCTTCCACGACCAGCCGCGGCGAGTGGATGTTGCCGTCGACCCGCGCCGTCTTGTGCAGGACGACCTGGCCGCCGGCGTTGATCTCGCCGTGGACCTCACCCGAGATGATCACGATCTGCGACTTGATCGTGGCGGTGACCGAGCCGCTCTCGCCCACGATCAGCGTGTTCTCACTCGCGATCTCGCCTTCGAACCGGCCGTCGATGCGGACCGTGTCCTTGAAGTTGAGCTTGCCCGAGAACTCCGAGCCCTGGTCGATGAACGCGGTCAGCGCGCCCACGCCACCGGCGTTGGTCATCGGCGCCTTGCCGGGCTCGTCCTTGGTCTTGCGGAAGTCATTGAACGCCATGTGCGCCGTACTCCTCGAGGTCGTCGTCCCTTGGGGCCGTATCGGAGCGCGCGCCGGATCCTTGAGATCTCCATCGACTCGGGCGCTATGCTGCCGGCCGCTGATGGCGGCAGGCGGAAGCGGCGAGATCCGGGCGGAGCTGGCGCGCGCGCGCGGGACCGGGAAGGTCCACAGCGCGTACTTGTTCGACGGACCGCCCGGCACGGGCAAGCTCGAGACGGCGCTCTGGTTTGCACAGCTGCTGCTGTGCAAGGGCGCGCCGGCGGCCGCGGCCGGGCCGTGCGGGACGTGTCACGACTGCCGGCTGTTCGCGACGGGCGCGCACCCGGACCTGCACCGGGTCGAGGTCGACGGCGCGTGGATCAAGGTCGACGCCGTGCGCGAGCTGCGGGCGGCGCTGTCGCTCGTGGCCAACGAGCGCGGGCGCCGCGTGGGGCTGATCGCCGACGCCGAGAGACTCCGGGTCGAGGCCGCGAACGCGCTGCTCAAGACGCTCGAGGAGCCGCCGCCGGCGACGGTGCTGCTGCTCGTGACTGCCGCGCCCGAGGCGCTGCCGCGCACCCTGCGCTCGCGCACGGTGCGCGTGCGCTTCCCGCGCGCCGGCGAACGTGAGATCGCAGCGGCGCTCGAAGCCGAGGGCATGCCCGCGGACGACGCCGCGCTCGCCAGCCAGCTCGGCGGGGCGAGCCCCGCGGCGGCGCGCGCCTGGGCCGAAGAGTCGCTGGCGGACGCGCGCGAGACGAAGGCGCTCTTGGAACGGGTCGACTCACTCAGCGTGACCGAGATCCTCGACTTCGCCGAGGGCTTCCGGCGCCCGGGCGACGCCGGGCGCGACCAGGCGCGCGCGTTCATCGACGTGCAGTCGGCGTTCGCGCGCGCGCGCGCCGAAGCGGCCGCGGCCGCGGGCGAGACGCGCGCGCTCGAGCGCTGGCTGCGCGCGTTCGAGTCGGCTTCCGCCGCGCGCCTCGAGCTCGAGCGGCGCAACCTGAACCCCCAGCTCTTGGTCGAGTCGCTGCTGCTCGAGCTGCGCTCGTGAGACTCTTCGACAGTCACGCGCACATCGGCGCGCCGGAGCTGCTCGCCGACGCGCCCGCCATGATCGCGCGCGCGCGCGAGGCGGGGGTCGAGGGCATGATCGCGGTCGGCGCCGGCTACGGCGTGGGTGCCAACGCCGGCGCAGTCATGCTCGCCGACGAGCAGCGCGGCGTGTGGGCTTCGGTCGGCGTGCACCCGCACGACGCGGACCAGTGGAGCGAGCTCGCCGCGACCGCGCTCGACGGCTGGCTCGCGCACCCGCGCGTGGTGGCCGTCGGCGAGTGCGGGCTCGACTACTTCTACGATCACTCGCCGCGCGACGCGCAGCGCGCGGCGCTGGCCGCGCAGATCGGCATCGCGCGCGCGGCCGAACGTCCGCTCGTGATCCACGTGCGGCCGGCGCAGGGCCAGCGCGACGCGTTCGAGGAGCTGGTCGAGATCTTCGACCGCGAGGGCGCGGAGCGCTGCGGCGGCGTGATCCACTGCTTCACCGGCGACCTGCCGTTCGCGCGCGAGTGTCTCGCGCGCGGCTTCGACATCAGCTTCTCGGGCATCCTGACCTTCAAGAACGCGGACGAGCTGCGCGAGGTCGCGCGCCAGCTGCCGCTCGAGCGACTCCTGGTCGAGACCGACACGCCGCTGCTCGCGCCGGCGCCGCATCGCGGCCGGCGCAACGAGCCGGCGTGGGTCGCGCGCGTGGTCGAGACGCTGGCAGAGCTGCACGGCCGCTCCGCCGACGAGATCGGCGCGGCGACCGCCGAGCGGGCGCGCGCGCGCTTCCGGCTCGGGCCGGGCGCATGAGAGAGCTGCGCGAGCTCGCGACCGCGATCGCGCGCGAGGCCGGCGGCATCGCGCGCGAGCGCTTCCACGACCCGCGCACGATCCGCACCAAGACCAGTGAGATCGACCTGGTGACCGACGTCGACCAGGCGCTCGACCGGCTGATTCGCGAGCGCATCCGCGCTGCGCGCGCGCACGACGCCCTGCTCACCGAGGAGAGTCAGGCCGAGTCGGGCTCGAGCGGCGTGCGCTGGATCGTCGACCCGCTCGACGGCACCACCAACTACGCGCACGCCTTTCCGCACTTCGCGATCTCGATCGGCGTCGAGGTCGACGGCCGCCGCGCCGTGGGCGTGGTCTACGACCCGATGCGCGACGAGCTGTTCTCGGCCGAAGCCGGGCGCGGCGCCGAGCTGAACGGCAAGCCGGTGCGCGTCTCGGAAGTGAGCGAGCTGCGGCGCGCCCTGCTGGCCACCGGCTTCGCCTACGACGTGCACCAGAAGCGCACGCCGAACCTGACTTACTTCGAGCGCTTCATCGGCACGGCGCAGGCCATCCGGCGCGCGGGCTCGGCGGCGCTCGACCTCGCCTACGTAGCCTGCGGCCGCTTCGACGGCTACTGGGAGCTCCACCTGGCGCCGTGGGACGTCGCCGCGGGCTTGCTCCTGGTCGAGGAGGCCGGCGGACGCGTCAGTGACTTCGACGCCGGCCCCGCACCCGCCTCGGGCACGCGCGTGGTGGCCAGCAACGGACGCATTCACGACGCGATGCTCGGGACCCTGACTACTTCTCCGGGCTAGCTTGTGCGGCAGGGGGCGCGGCCTGCGTCGGGGTCACCTTCACGAACATGTTCGTGTAGGCCTCCGCAGACAGCGGCACCGTTCCGCCGAGGTCGTTCGAGACGCGCCACACGTCGCCGCTCTGCGAAGACACTGCGGGCAGGCCGCGGTCGGGGGACGCGTCGCCCAGGGACAGCGCGCCCAGCTCCTTGCCCTGCGCGTCGAGCGCGCGGATCGTGACCGCCGGCGGATCGAGGCCGAGCGCCTTCCGGTCGGCGCCCGAAGGCTCGATGCCCGTGGCGTCGAGCCGCGCCACGGCCAAGAGCATGTCCTCGACCTTCAAGGGCTTGAGCTCCACGCCCGGCTCGGCCGACTTCCAGTCGCTCTCCGCGAGCTCGAAGCGATGCGTGACTCCCGCGCGCGGCCAGGTCAGCTCGAGCGCCTTCACCTGGTCGCTCTCGAGCGTCTGCACGCGCTTCGCGCGGTAGTCGAAGGTCTTGGCGGGAACGGCGGACACCGCCGCGGGACTCACCGCGAGCAGCACCGGGTCGCCCGCGCGCTCGAGCCAGGTCTTGTCGCCCGCACGCCCGAACGCCAGCCGTTCCTCGCGCTCCGGCGTGTGCAGCACGATCTCGAGCTCCGGATTCTGCAGCGAGGCGGTGGCCGCCGCGTCGGGCGTGTCGGCGAAGTCGGTGGCGCGCGCCATCGAGAGCTCGTCGAGCATGCGCTGGATCTTCTCCACGTCGCCGGGCGCGGGCTGGGGCTCGACCAGGAGCCAGTTCGACTCGGCCCGCTTCACGCGCGCCACGAGCTGGCCCCCGGAGCGCACGGTCACGTCGTCGACCGCGCCGGCCGAGAGCCGCGTGAGCCGCTTGTCGCGCAAGTCGACGAGCGCGGGCATGAGCCCGAACACGTCGCCCGCCGCGACCGTGAAGATGCGCCCGGAGTCACTACCCACCGACAGGTAGCGCCCGCCGCCCACCGGCGTGGGCCGGCCCACGCTGAGCGTCTGCGGCTCGCCCGGGCCGGTGAACACGCGCACGGTCTGACCCGCGGGCCCGAGCCCGAAGGGCAAAAGGTCGCTCGGCACGGGCGAGATCGACGCGGTCGACTGCACGTTCGCGAGCACGTGCAGCGCGCGCTCGACGGCGTCGGGGTCCGCCGGATACGCCACGGGCGACTCGAGCTTCCAGCCGTTCTGGCCGTCGCGCTCGAGGCGCGCGGTGCGGTTGTCGGTGAGCGGCAGCTCGAGCGCGGTGACCTTCGCCGACTCCACGCCGAAGACGTGCTTCTCCGCGGTCTCGCGCTCCTGCTTGCGCACGTCGCCGCGCACCTCGCCGAAGTACACCCAGGCGCCGAGCGCCGCGGCGAGCGCCACCAGGGCGAAGGTCCAGCGCGAGCTCACCTCAGGCCCTCCGGCGCCACCAATTCAGCACCCCGAGCAAGAGGATCAGCTCCGGCAACGCGAACAGCGCCAGGAAGCGGAAGTTCGCGAACTGCTCCAGCGTGAGATTCACCGTGGCGGCGCGCGGGCGCTTGCGGTCGATGGTCGCGAACTGCTCCGAGCCCGTGAGCCAGCCGGTCATGTTCAGGAACAGGTCGGCGTTGAAGACCTCGGTCACGTAGCGGTTGCGCAGCCAGTCCGAGTCACCCACCACGATCAGCCGGCCGCCGCGCTTGGCGCCGTCGGACGGGGCGAACTCGCGCGCCACCGCGAGCGCGAGCGGGCCCGCGCGGTCCTTGGTGGGGTCGAGTGACACGGGCTTCGAGGCCAGAAGGTCCTTCACGTCGGACTCGGCCCAGCTCTCGGGGCTGGTCAGCGCGAGCTCGGTCACGTTGGCCTCGCTGCCCTCGGCGCGCCGCACCGGCCGCGCCAGCCGGAACATGGTCGGGGTCTGGGCGTTGAGCTTCTCGGTGATCGCGTGCGCGCCGTACTTCTGCACCACGATCTGCACGCCGATCGACGGCCCGGCGAAGAGCTGGAGCTGCTGCTCCACGACGACTTCGGGGCCGGCGTCGATGCCCCAGGCCTTGAGCTGGCCTTCGAGGTGGGTCTCCACCGCCGGATCGAGCGCCACCAGGAGCGCCCCGCCGCGCTTCAAATACGCGTCCAGGATCGCGAGCTCGCCGTCGGACAGCGCGTGGTCCGGACCCGCGACGATCACGGCATCGGCGTCGGCCGGGATGTCCTTCGCGCCCGTGAGCACGAGTGACTCGACGGTGGCGTTCTCGTCCTCGAGCCCGCCCTTCACGCCCGCCGCGCCCGGGCCCTTGCGGTCCTCGGGGTCGGCCTCGCCGTGGCCCTGCAGGAAGTAGATCTTCTTCTTCGACGACAGCACCTGGCGCACGGCGCGAGTCAGCGCCTGCTCGGTGAAGTCGGTGACCTTGACCGTGCCCTTGGCCGTGTCGCACGGCCCGGAGCACACCACGACCATGCCCGAGGTGCTCGCGACCTGGAAGCGCTGCGCGAGATCCGGGTGCTCGGTGGGCGAGAACCAGTTCAGCGTGACTTTGCGGTCGGCCTTCTGACCCGCGTACTGGTACTGCTCGAGCAGTGTCTTGGCCGGGCCCTCGGCGCCGCGCGGGAAGAACGCGTACAGGTCGAGCTGACCGTCCTTCGGGATCGCGGCGATCGTGTCGAGCGAGCCCTGCGCCAGCGTGTGCTCCTTGGCCTCGGTCCAGTCCCAGTGCACCGGGTGGCGCACGGTGAGATACCCGAGCAGCCCGCAGATCACGAGCGCGACCAGCGCCTGCACGAGTGAGTTCGCGCCGATGCGGGCGTTCGAGGTGCCCATGGCCTCGGCCACGCGCCGGAAGCTGCGCAGGCCTGCCAGCGCCAGGAGCCCGCCGCCCAGCACCAGGTGCAGCCCCACGATCGCGGGCGCCGCCGCCGCGAACAGGCCGATCAGCCCGAAGGCCAGGAGCACCGCACCGACGACGCCGTACAACGCATCCATCGCGGGTCAGCTCCAGCGCAGTGAGTCGACCGCGGCCCGCGCGAGCGACAGGAAGGCCACGACCACGATCGCGAAGTAGGCCAGGTCCTCGGAGCGCACGTCGCCGCGCAGCGCCGGCTCGAGGTGCGTGTTGGGGCCGAGCCAGATCAACAGGTTCCGCAGCGTCTCACTCTGCGAGAAGTAGCCCGCCACGGGCAGGAAGAGCAGCAGGATCGAGATCACGATGCCCAGGATCCCCGCGACGATCTGGCTGCGCGTGAGCGACGAGACGAAGCTCGAGATCGCGGCGATCGCGAGCGCGTACAGGAACAGGATCTGCAGCCCCGACAGGGTCTGCCAGACCTCCGGGTTCCCGTACAGGAAGAGCAGCGCCACGAACAGGCTGGTCAGCGCGGTCACGACCGCGAGCAGGATCGCGATCGCCAGGAACTTGCCGATCACGATCTCGGCGCTGGTGATGGGGCTGGTGAGCAAGAGCTCGATCGAGCCGGTCGCGCGCTCGGCGGCGAAGCCGCGCATGGCCAAAAGCGGCACCACGATGCCCAGCAGGATCGAGAAGGTGGAGAGCGAGTCGGCGACCACCTTGTCCTGCAGGTTCCACTCTTCGAGATACTGGGTCGCGCCCAGCGCCTGGATCTGCTGGATGGCCAGGATGAACGAGCCCAGGCTGAAGAAGAACACGAAGCCCGCGAAGAACATGTAGACGCCGATCAGCACGTAGGCGTCCGGCGTGGTGAACATGGAGCGCAGCTCGCGCCCGCAGATGGCGAATACGTGACTCACGCCGAACCCTCCGCTGCGCCACCCAGCTCCTCGCGCTTGGCCTTCTCGACCTCGCTCAGGAACATCTGCTCGAGCGAGCCCTGGGCCTGCAACGCGTCGAGCGCGGCGTCGAGCCGCAGCTTGCCGAAGGCGATCAACAGCACGCGCTTACAGATGGCCTGGACCTCGCCCATGATGTGGGTGGAGAGAATGACCGTGCGGCCCTGCTCGTCCGCGAGCCGCGTGATCAGCTTGCGGATCTCGTCGATCTGGATCGGGTCGAGGCCCGCGGTCGGCTCGTCCAGGATCAGCACCGCCGGGTCGTGCACGATCGCCTGCGCCAGGCCGACACGCTGGCGGTAGCCCTTGGAGAGCGTGCGGATCACGCGCTCGCTCACCGCCTCGAGCCCGCACGAGGCGATCGCGCGCGCCACCTTGTCGCGGCGCTCGCCGCGCGGCACGTCGTGCAGGGTCGCCGCGTAGTGGAGATACTCGTGCACGAGCATCTCGGGATAGAGCGGCGGTGTCTCGGGCAGATAGCCGGTGACTCGCTTGGCCGAGCGCGGGTCGAGCGCCACGTCGAAGCCGCCCACCGAGACCGAGCCCGAGGAGGCCGGGATGTAGCCGGTCAGGATGCGCATGGTGGTGGTCTTGCCCGCGGCGTTGGGGCCCAGGAAGCCGACCACCTCGCCCTTGGCGATCTCGAACGACACGTTCTGGATGGCAGTCAGTCCGCCGTAACGTTTGGTCAGTGCTCGCGCTTGGATCACGGGCGACTCCTCGAACGGATCATGGGCGCGCGGGAGTTTATCCCGGAAGAGTGCCCGTTCAAGACACTTTCACGGCCGCCGGCGCGGATCGAGTCTTTCCTGGAGCGCCTCCCGCAGCAGATGAAACCCGAGCAATGAAGCGAGGATCGCCAGGCACGGAAAAAAGATCAGATGCGGGAACGAGCGCATTGCTTCAAAGCCGTCGGCCGCGAGCGTGCCCCAGCTCGAGAACGGGGGCTTGATGCCCAGGCCGATGAACGAGACGATCGACTCGGCGCGGATCGCGGCCGGCACCTGGAGCGCCGCGCTCACCAAGACCGGGGCCGCCACGTTGGGCAGCACGTGCCGCATCAGGATGCGGGTCGGTCCGGCCCCGCTCGCGCGCGCCGCCTCGACCCAGGTCTCCTCGCGCGCCTGGAGCACCAGCGCGCGCACCAGGCGCGCCACGCCCACGAAGCCGGTGAAGCCGAGCGCCACCGCGATCGCGAACAGCCGCCGCAAGAGATCGGGCAGCCCGCCGAAGGCGGCCGTCAGCACCTCGATCAGGAGCACGATCACCAGCACGTCGGGCAGCGCGTACAGCACCTCGATCACGCGCATGAGCAGCGCGTCGGTCCGCCCGCCGACCCAGCCCGAGAGCGCCCCGTAGCCGAGCCCCAGCGCGATCGCGAGCGCGGTGGCGCCCACCGCGACCAGGAGCGACACCCGGCCGCCCTCGCACAGCCGCGCCAGAAGGTCGCGGCCCAGCGCATCGCAGCCCAGCCAGTGAGTGCGCGAGGGCGGCTCGAGCGCGTGGGCCGGGTCCTGCGCGTCGAAGCGGTAGCCGGCGACCCGGTCTCCGGCCACGGCGAAGAGCGTGAGAACCACGAGCAGCCCGGCGCCCACCCAGCCGCGAGGGCTCACCGGCCGCCCCCGATGCGGATGCGCGGGTCGGCCCAGGCGTAGGCCAGGTCGACCAGCAGGTTGGCGAGCACCACGAAGGCCGCGTACACCAGAGTGACTCCCAGCACGAGCGGGTAGTCGCGGTTGGCGACGGCGGTCACGAAGAAGCGGCCCAGGCCCGGCACGGCGAAGATGTGCTCCACCACGAACGAGCCGGTGAGCAGGTTGGCGAGCAGCGGGCCCGAGTAAGTCATCACGGCGAGCAGCGCGTTGCGCAGCACGTGCCGCCGGCGCACGCGCCCCTCGGGCACGCCGAGCGCGCGCGCCGTGCGCACCCAGTCCTGGTCCAGCGCCTCGAGCACCTGCGTGCGCGTGAGCTGGGCCGCGTAGGCCATGGGCAGCGCCGCCAGCGTGAGCGCCGGCAGGATCACGTGCGCCGGCCCCTCCCAGAGACCGGCCGGCAGCCAGCGCAGCGCCAGGCCGAACGAGAGGATCAGACCGGCGCCGATCACGAAGCTCGGCGCCGACACGCCCACGAGTGACCCCAGGGTCACGAGCTGGTCCAGCGCGCTGCCGCGCCGCGCGCCCGCGGCCAGCCCCAGCGCGATCCCGCCCGCGAGCGAGAGCACGAAGGCCGCTCCGCCGAGCTCGAGTGACACGGGCATGGCGTCGCGCACGATGTCGGCCACGTCGCGGCCCAGGTATTTGTACGAGGGCCCGAGGTCGCCGCGCACCACGCGCTCGAGATAGTCGGCGTACTGCTCGCTCACGGGCCGGTCGAGCGCGTAGCGGTGCGCGAGGTTGCGCATGATCTCGGGCGGCAGGCTGCGCTCCTTGTCGAACGGCCCGCCGGGCAGGAAGCGCAGCAACAGGAACGTCAGCGTGGCCACCGCCCAGAGCACGGGGATGGCGGCTGCCGCGCGCCCGAGCGCCAGGCGAATCACTCGGTGTGGACCTGGTCGAAGAAGAACAGGTCGAGGGGGCTGGGCACGAAGCCGCGCACCCGCGGCTGCAGCGCGAAGTTCGCCGAGGTCACGAACAGCGGCACGATCGGCACGTCTTCTTCCACGAGGATGCGCTGCGCCTCGTCGTAGAGCGCCTGGCGGCGCGCGGGATCGGGCTCGCGCGCCGCGCGCTCCACCCGGTCGTCGTAGGCGTGATTCCCCCAGCGCGTGTGGTTGTTCTCGCTCTCGGACGTGAAGAGATTCATGAAGTTGTCGGGGTCGGGGAAATCGGCGCCCCAGCCCATGCGGAAGACCGCCGGCGGGTCGTGCGTGACCTCGGCGAGGAACACCTTCCACTCGCGGTTCTGGAGCTCGACCCGCACGCCCAGGTTGTCGCGCCAGAACGCCTGCACCAGCTCGGCGACCAGCTTGTGCGTCTGGTCGTTGTTGTAGACGATCGCGACCGGCGGCAGCGTGGCCGGGTCGACGCCGGCTTCGCGCAGGAGTGAGCGCGCGCGCTCGGGATCGAAGCGCAGGCCGAGCGCGGGGTTCGCGTAGGGCATGCCGGGCGGGATCCACGAGGGCCAGGGCTGCTCACCGCCGCGCAGCACCTCGGGGAACTTCGAGCGGTCGATCGCGAGCGCGAACGCGCGGCGCACGCGCACGTCGTCGAAGGGCGGCTTCTTCACGTTGAAGCCGTAGTAGTAGCCGCGCAGCAGCGGCTGGCGCAGATACTCGGGCCGGCCCACATAGCGGCGGATCTCGAGCGACGGAATGCGCACCAGGTCGAGCAGACCCTGCTCGAACAGGACCAGCGCCGTGCTGCCCTCGGTGACCATGTACGCGTAGATCCGGTCGAGCGCCGGGCGGCCCGCCCAGTAGCGCTCGTTCGCGCGCAGCACGAGCCGGTAGTCGTGGCGCCACTCCTCGAGCACGAACGGCCCTAGAGTCACCAGGTTCCCCGGGTCGGTCCAGCGCTCGCCGAAGCGCGCGACCAGGTCCGCGCGCAGCGGGAAGGTCACCATGAAGTTCACCAGCGCCGGGAAGTAGACCAGCGGCGCGTCGAGCTCGACCACGAGCGTGCGGTCGTCGGGCGCGCGCACGCCGACCTGCGCGAAGTCGCGGAGCTGACCCGAGTTGAACGCGCGCGCGTTGTGGATGCCGAACAGGCTGTAGGCGTACTCGGCGGCGGTCTTCGGATCGAGCAGCCGCTGCCACGAGTCCACGAAGTGCTGCGCGCGCAGCGGCACGCCGTCGCTCCACAAGACGCCCGGGCGCAGGTTGAAGGTGTACGTGCGACCGTCGTCCGAAACCCGCCAGCTCTCTGCGAGATCGGGCTGCGGCACGAGGTCGGGGCCCAGCCGAGTCAGCCCGCGCATGAGCTGCTCGATCGCCACGATCGACACGCCGTCGGTGGCCAGGTTCCAGTCGAGCGTGGGCGGCTCGGTCTCGAGGTTGATGCGCAGCACGCGCGCGGGGGCGCGGTCCTGGCCGCGCAGGCAGGCGGTCGCGAGCACCGCGAAGAGGGAGAGCAGCGCGCCGCGCGTTCGCATCCGCGCGAATCAGTTAGTGGGGATTGCGCGCGGTCGCCAGGCTACTCTCGGGCGGTGCGCGCGGCGATCTCGATCGAGAGCTTCCGGCCCGGCCCCGGCGGGGTCGAGGCGGCCGCGTTCGCGCTCGCGAGCGAGCTGGGCAGGCGAGCGCTCGGTCTCACGGTGCTGTGCCGGGAATCGGTCGGCGAGCCGCCCCCCGGCGTGCGCGTGGAGAGACTCGGCGGCCCGGCGTTCTGGCAGCCGCTGCGCGTTCTGGAGTTCTCGCGCCGCACGGCGGCCGCGGCGGCTCGAGGCGGCTTCGACGTGGTGCAGGGCTACTCGCGCACGCGCCGCCAGACGGTGTACCGCGCGGGCGGCGGGAGTCACGCGGCCTACATGGAGCGCGTGTACGCGCGCCCTGCCCTGCGGCGGCTCTCGCCCCGTCACGCGGTGATCCTGGCCATCGAGGGCGCGGCCTTCGCCGACCCGACCCAGACCGTGCTGTGCAACTCGCGTTTCGCGGCGGACGAGATCGCGCGCCGCCACGGCGTGCCGGCCGCGAGACTCGAGGTGATCTACAACGGCGTCGACCTCGAGCGCTTCCACCCGCGCCTGCGCGAAGCGGCGCTGCCGCGGCTGCGCGCGGAGCTCGGGGCCGACGGCCCGATCGCCCTGTTCGCGGGCAGCGGCTTCGCGCGCAAGGGTTTGGACCGCGCGATCGCGGGCCTGGCCCGCGCGGGCGTGAAGGCGCAGCTGGCCGTGGCGGGCTCGGGCGACGCGCGCCCGTTCCGCGCCCAGGCCGAGTCACTGGGCGTGTGCGAGCGCGTGCGCTTCCTGGGCCTCCGGCCCGACCTGCCCGCAGTGTGCGCCGCCGCCGACCTGTTCGTGCTGCCCACGCGCTACGACCCGTTCGCCAACGCCTGTCTCGAGGCCATGGCCGCGGGCGTGCCGGTCGCGACCACGCTCGACAACGGCGCCGCCGAGCTGGTCGAGCCGGGCGTGAGCGGCTTCCTGTGCGCCGACGACTTCTCGTCCGCCTTCCGCGCGCTCGACGACCCCGCGCGGCTGCGCGAGATGGGCGGCGCCGCGCGGCGCGTCGCGGAGCGCCACACCTGGGCCGCGCACGCCGACGCGGTGTGGGCGCTGTGGGAGCGGCGCCGCCGTTGAGCGAGGCCGAGCTCGCGAAGCTCGCCGCGGAGCTGCGCACCGGCGTGACACCGGACGGTGTCGAGGTGCTGAAGCGCAACCGCGCGCGCGTCACCGCGCGCGCCGGCGACGCGGTGCTGAAGGTCTACCTCGACCGGCCGGAGACCGCGGCGCGCGAAGCGGGCGCGCTGGCCGCCGCCCGCGCGCGCGGCATTCCCGTGCCGGACACGCTGGCGGTGGGCCCGGACTGGACCGCCACGCGCTGGCAGGCGGGCGCGCGGCCGGCGGCGCGCGCCGACCTGCCGCTCCTGCGGCGCGCGCTCGACGACGCGCACCGGCGCGGCATGCTGCACAACGACCTGCACCTGGGGAACCTGTTGCTGCGCGAGGGCGCGGTGATCTTTCTCGACCTGCAGCGCGCGCGCTTCCTGCCCTGGGTGCCGGGCGTGCTGCGCCGCCGCGAGCTGGGCTTCTTCGCCTACTCGCTGCTCGATCCGCTGCCCGCCGAGCTCGAGCCCGTGCGCTTCTGGCGCGACCGCCGCGCGCAGCGGCGCTGGCGCAGCCGCAGCCTGCGCTGCCTGCAGGAGAGCGGCGGCTTCACCGCCTTCGCGCACGCCGGCGAGAGCGGCTTCCGCCGCCGCGACGCCGACCCCGAGTCACTCGCGCGCGCGCTCGCCGCGTGCGCGAACGCCGTGCCGTTCAAGACCAGCGCCGGCGGCGCGCTCTACCGCGCCGCGCCCTTCGTGCTCAAGCGCTTCCCGAGCCGCGCGGCGGCACGGCGCGCCTGGCTGGGCGGCAACGGGCTCGCCGCGCGCGGCATCGGCGTGTGCACGCCCGTCGCCTGGGCGGGCCCCTGGCTCGTCATGTCGGACGGCGGCCCGACGCTCCTCGACTGGGTGGAGAGTGACTTCGCGCGCAGTACGGAGTTCGAGCGCGCCGAGCTGGCCGACGCGCTGGGCGGCCTGCTCGCGCTGGCGCACCGGCGCGGCGTCTACCACGCCGACCTGAAGGCCAACAACGTGGTGTGGCGCCCGGGCGAGCCCGCCGTGCTGCTGGACTACGGCCGCGTGCGCTTCTCGGCGCGGGTGAGTCGCCGGCGCCGGGTGAAGAACCTGGCCCAGCTCAACGCCGCCCTGCCCGACCTCGTGCCCGCCGCGCTGCGCGAGCGGGCGCTCGCCGCCTATCTCGCCGGGAGCGAGACCGGCGACGAGCCCGGCGCCCTGCGCCGCGACGTCATCGCGGAGAGCCTGCGCCGCGCCCACCGCTGGAGTGGATGCTGACCCACGAGTAGTAGCTCGAGCCGAGTGACCCGTTGTTGCCCTGGCGGAACTCGAGCGCGGGCGCGGCTGGCGCGCTCTTCACGATCGCCTCGAACGCGGCGATCTTCTTGGGCAAGTCGTCCCGGTTCGGGCTGTGGAAGATCACGTCGACCCGCGGCCGCACGTAGAGCACGTTCATCACGAGCGTGACCAGCCGGAACAGCTTTTCCGGCCCCTCCATGCTCTCGACCGAGAAGTACGGAATGTCGACGGTGGACAGGTCAAAGGCGTATTCGACGCGCATGGTCTTGGGACTCCTCCAGTGACGACTCAGAACGGAGCGAGGTGACAGGCCGAGAAATGACTCGGCGCGACCTCGCGCAAGCGCGGCCGCTCGACCGAGCAGCGCTCGATCGCCTTGGGGCAGCGCGGGTGGAACGGACAGCCGGACGGCGGGTCGAGCGGGCTCGGCACGTCGCCGGACAGCACGATGCGCCGCCGGCCCGCGCCCGGCTCGGGCACGGGCACCGCCGACAGCAGCGCCTGCGTATAGGGGTGCTGCGGGTGCTCGTAGAGCCGCTCGGCCGGCGCGTTCTCGACCACGCGGCCCAGATACATCACCGCCACGCGCCGCGACAGGTGGCGCACCACCCGCAGGTCGTGCGAGATGAACAGGTACGCGAGCCCGAAGCGCTGCTGCAGCTCGAGCAACAGGTTCAGGATCTGCGCCTGGATCGACACGTCGAGCGACGAGACCGGCTCGTCGGC
>DATKAO010000012.1 GCA_035498015.1 Myxococcota bacterium | reverse complement strand
CGCGGATCGCGCGCCGTTCGCGGCGCTGAATGCCGACCCGCGCGTGATGGAGCACTTCCCCGCGGTGCTCTCGCGTGCGGAGAGCGACGCGCTTGCGGAGCGCATCGAGGCGCACTTCGCGGAGCACGGCTTCGGACTGTGGGCGCTCGAGGCTCCCGGCGTGGCGTCGTTCGTCGGCTACGTGGGTCTGGTGTGGGCGCGCTTCGCTGCGCCGTTCACGCCGTGCGTCGAGGTCGGCTGGCGGCTCGCGGCCGAGCACTGGGGCCGCGGCTACGCGCCCGAGGCTGCGCGCGCGGCGGCGGCGCACGGCTTCGGCGAGCTCGGCCTGCGCGAGATCGTCTCGTTCACGGTGCCGGCGAACGCGAACTCGCGCCGCGTGATGGAGAAGCTCGGCATGATCCGCGACCCCGCCGACGACTTCGACCACCCCGCGCTTCCCCCGGGGCATCGGCTGCGCCGCCACGTGCTCTATCGGCTGGCGCGGCCGACGCCCTCCCGTCCGCTTGATTGACAGACCACGAGTTCGCGGTGGCGGTGGAGGCGGGGGACCACCTGGGCGCGATCGAGCGCTTCTACGCGCCCGACGTCGCCAGCTACGAGAACCAGCAAGCGCAGGCGGGCGGTCGCGACGCCTTCCATGCGCGCGAGCGCGCGACCCTGGCCTCGGTCCAGGCGATCAAGGGCCCCCGCTTCGAGCTGGTCCCGCGCGGGCGCGACGCGCGTGTTCGAAGAGGTCGCCTGCAGACCTGGCGCGGCCAGCGGATCGTCGAGGAGCGCTTCCACTGCGACCCGGGCCAGCTCCGCTAGCGCTCCTTCTTCAGCGGCTCCAGTCCGGTCGCGCCGCCCAGTCGCGGCAGCTCGTCCGCGATCGCGACCCAGTCCGCGCCCGAGTCGAAGAACACGTGCGCCTGCGGCGCGCGGTCGATCGGCCCGTCGACGGTGCCCAGCGGGATCTCGGTGCGGTCTGGGTGGGCGTCGTTCTCGCAGAAGAGCGAGGTCCCGCAGCGCCGGCAGAACGAGCGGCTGCCGTGCTCCGACGACAGGAAGCGGACGAGGCCCTCGCCGCCGCTCTCGAGCGCGACCGCCCCCCGCGGCACCGAGAACCAAGTGACGTAGCCGGCGCCGTGGTTGCGCCGGCACATCGAGCAGTGGCAGTGCACGCAGAACAGACTGGGCAGCCGCGCGCTGAAGCGGATGCTGCCGCACAGACAGTGCCCCGTGATCTTCTCCATCGCCCGGAACAGCCTACTGCAACAGTATTGACTGAGTGGGTCAGTTATCGTAGGGTGCGAGCGTGGCCCGCCGGATCCCGGCAGATCGGTTTCACGAGCTGATCCAGGCGGCGACCGCCGTGTTCCTGGAGAAGGGCTTCCAGCGCACGCAGATGTCGGACGTGGCCGAGCGGCTCGGCGTCGCCAAGGGAACCGTCTACCTGTACGTCGAGAGCAAGGAAGCGCTCTTCGAGGCGGTCCTCGATCACGCCGACGCGCCCGGGCGGATCGCGACGCCCGCGAAGCTTCCGATCGCGACGCCGCGCCCGGGCGCGACACTGCTCGAGGTGCGCGCGCGGATCGCGGCCGCCGGCGTGCTGCCGGAGCTGGCCGCAGCGCTCGAGCGGCGGCGCGTCACGGACGTGCGCCGAGAGCTCGCGGGAATCGTGCGCGAGCTCTACGCGATGCTGACGAGCCACCGGGTCGGCATCAAGCTGATCGACCGCTGCGCCCACGACTACCCGGAGCTGGCGTCGGTCTGGTACGGCGCCAGCGGGCGCGTGGGGCTGCTGGCGTCGCTCGAGCGCTACCTCGCCGACCGCGCGCGCCGCCGCGCGCTGCGGCCGCTGCGCGACGTCCCGGCCACGGCGCGCATGGTGCTCGAGACGGCGGTGTACTGGGCGGTGCACCGACACTGGGATGCGTCGCCGCAGGAGTTCGACGAGAGCTCGATCGAGGCCACTACGGTCGACTTCATCGCTCATGCACTGCTCGCGCGGGAGGACCGATGAGAACCGCACGCGCCGCACTCGCTTGCCTCGCCCTGGCC
>DATKAO010000011.1 GCA_035498015.1 Myxococcota bacterium | reverse complement strand
GCCGAGTCCTGCGCGAAGCGGCTGCTGATCCAGGTTGCGATTGCCGATCTGTGTGCAGTGGGAAGTCAGCCCGTGCGCGGGGACAAGCTCAACCTGTGGATCCCGGACAACGGCTCGCAGCTCGCGACCAAAGGCGCCGCGGCCAGCATCGACGGCATCGGCGAGCCGGCCACGCTCATCGTGAATCGTGACCTCTTGAACAACCCGCTCGGCGGCGGCTGCGGCGGCGGCTTCGATCTCACCGTGACTCCGTCGGCGACCCAGGTGGACCGCGACCTGCCGGTGCCGCACCTGTGGACGCCGCGCTGACTCGCCCCCGGGCAGCGATCTTCTCGCTTGCGCTGCTGGCCGTGCTCGGCCGCGCAGCGAGTGCAGACGGCGCGACTCAGACCGGCATCCTCGCGTCCGACGCGGCCGCCGTGGACTACTACCAGGTCACTTGCTCGGACGACGGCTCGGGCGCGCCGGCCTCGCTCGCGGTGCAGGTGCAGGAGACTTCGCCCGCCGTCGCACCGCTCGTGAGCCTGCAGGTGCAGAAGGCGTTCGCAGCCACCAACACCACCGACCCCGCCGGCGCGGACACCGGCGCGAGCCCGCTGGTCGCCTTGAACGGCGGCGCCGGCGCGTACGACGTGTTCGTCGACAAGAGCGGCGCGGGCCTGTGCGGCTACGCGCTCTCGGTGCAATGCAAGACCGGCACGGACGGATCGGGCTCGAACACCGGCACCGCGATCGCGGGGATCACGGTCTCCCCGCCGCCCATTCCGGCCCTGCCGGGCGCGGTGCGCTGGGCGCTGGCAGCAGCGCTGGCGGCGCTGGCAGCGTGCGCTGCGCGGAGGCGCGCGTCGTGAGGTACGCGCTCGCTATCGCCTTCGCGCTCGCCCTCGCCACGGGCGCGGCCGCGCACACCCAGACCGGAGCGCTCGGCGCCGCGGCTTCGGCGACGGATTTCTACCAGGTCACCTGCTCCGACGACGGCAGCGGGCCGCCCCAGTCACTCATCCTGCAGATCCAGGACACCACGTCGGGCAGCGCGCCGCTGGTCGGCGTGCAGGGTCAGCGCGGATCGCAGACCACCAACGAGGTCGACCCCACCAGCGGCGACACGAACCCGAGCCCCCAGACCTACGTGAACGGCACGAGCGGCGTCTTCGACGTGATCGTCTACAAGACGGGCGCGGGAGCCGACAGCTACACGCTGACCTACCACTGCTACACCGGGCTGAACGGGACCGGGGTGCACACCGGCACCACGATCGTCTGGCATCAGAACCAATAGCTCGCGGCGCGCTACGATGATGGGCGCGATGTCACTCCCCTCCCCTGAGCCGCGCGCGCCGCTCGCGGCGGAGTCCCCCGCCGGCCTCGTGCTGCGCTGGCTGGTGCCGCTGCGCTTCATCGCCGCGGCGGGCCAGTGCGTGGCGCTCTCGGTCGCGCGCTACGGCTTGGAGGCGCCGCTGCCCTACGCGCAGCTCGCGCTCGTTCCCGCGATCACGGCGCTCTCCAATCTGCCGCTCGTGTGGCTGCGCGTTCCCCCGGAGCGCGCGTCCGGCGTCGCGGCCTCGGCGCTCGTGCTCGACACGCTCCTGTTCACGTTCCTGCTCCAGCAGAGCGGCGGGCCGGACAACCCGTTCAGCGCGATCTATGCCATCCACGTGGCCATGGCCGCCATGCTGGGCAGCGGTCGAGTCACTTGGGGGATCGCAGCGCTGTCGGCGGCAGGCTACGCGCTGATGTTCCACTGGCACGAGCCCCGCCACTTCTGGCACGGGCCCGTGAGCGAGGGCGGGTCGCTGCAGCTCCACGCGCTCGGCATGTGGGTCGCCGTCGCCGTGGTTGCGGTGGTCATCACCTTCTTCATCGGGCGCATCGCCCGGACGCTGCGCGCGCGCGAGGCGGAGCTGCGCCGCATCGGTGAGCTGGCGGCGCGCAACGCGCGGCTCGCTTCTCTCACGACCCTCGCGGCCGGCGCGGCGCACGAGCTGGGCTCGCCGCTCGGGACGATCGCAGTCATCGCCCGCGACCTGTCGCGCGCGGTCGAGGAGCGTGCGCCGCTCCCCTCGCTGGCCGATGACGCGAAGCTCCTGCGCTCCGAGGTCGAGCGCTGCCGGACGATCCTGGACCGCATGAGCGGGCGCGCCGAGCAGCTCGCGGGCAATGACCCGTCGCCGCTCACGGCCGAGGACGTGCGCGAGCTGCTCGGGCCCAAGGAGCTCGGCCCGGCAGCGTGCCGCCTGTTGGTCGAGATCGCCGCTCCGCCGGGAGCGCAGCTCGGCCTGCGCTCCGACTTCCAGGCCGTGGTTCTGCCGCTCGTGCACAACTCACTCGAGGCCTCGCGCGCTGCGCCGGTACGCGTGCGCGTGGCGCTCGACGGCGGCCAGATCGAGGTGCGGGTTCGCGACGAAGGTCACGGCATGAGCCCCGAGGTGCTCGAGCGCGCGGGCGAGCCCTTCTTCACCACCCGGCCGCCCGGGCGCGGCACGGGGCTGGGCCTGTTCGTGGTCCGCCTGCACGCCGAGCGGCTCGGCGGAAAGCTCGAGCTCGAGTCCACTCCCGACCGCGGCACCACGGCGCTGGCTGCCTGGCCGGTCGCCCCGTGACGCCGGCCGAGGCGCCGCTGCGCATCCTCGTCGTCGACGACGACGAGCCCTTCCGGAGCCGTCTCGCGCGCTCGCTGGCCGCGCGCGGTCACGAGGTCGCCGCCGCGGGCTCGGCCGAGGAGGCGCTGCGCGTCGCGCGCTCGTTCCAGCCGGAGCGCGCGGTGATCGATCTGCGCATGGCCGACGGCTCCGGGCTCGACGTGCTGTCGGATCTGCAGCGCGAGCTCCCGGAGCTCGCGAGCGTGCTGCTGACAGGCTACGGGAGCATCGCGACCGCGACGGAGGCCGTGCGCCGAGGCGCGCTCGACTATCTCACCAAGCCGGTCGACGCCGACGACGTGCTGCGCGCGTTCCACGCGGGGGCGGACGAGCCCGCCGCGACGGTGCCCTCGCTCCAGCGCGTCGAGTGGGAGCACATCCAGCGCGTGCTCGCCGACTGCGGTGGGAACATCTCCAAGGCGGCCCGCCTGCTCGGCCTGCACCGGCGCACCCTGCAACGCAAGCTCGCGGCTGCCCCGCCGCGCCGCTGAGCGGGTCAACGCCCTACGAGCTCGAGAAACACCTCGTCCGCGAAGAGCAGCCCGCGCTCGGTGAGGCGCAGGAAGCCGGAGTCGTCCTGCACCAGCCCGCGCGCGCGGAGCCTACCCAGCTCCGGGCCTGCGAACGCTTCGGGCGCGCCGCCGTAGCGCCGCAGATACTCGGCCCGCGACACGCCGTCGCTCTGGCGCAGGCCCAGGTAGAGCGCCTCGCGGCGCGCCTCGGCCGGGTCCAGGCGCTCGTCCTCCACCGCGGGCAGCTCGCCCGCGCGAAGCGCGCTCCGCCACGGCCCGAGCCCGCGCGCGTTCGACAGCCGCCGGTCGCCCAAGAGGCTCGCGGCCGAGGGCCCGAGACCCAGCACGTCGCGCCGCAGCCAGTAGCGCTGGTTGTGGCGGGCGCGGTGGCCCGCGCGCGCGTAGCTCGAGATCTCGTAGCGGTGCACGCCCGCCGCGCCCAGGTGCGCGCGCAGGAGCGCCGCCATGGCGACCACGGTGTCCTCGTCGGGCAGCGGCAGCCGTCCCGCCGCCGCGGCACGCGCGAACGGCGTGCCCGGCTCGAGCGTCAGCGCGTACGCCGAGACGTGCGGCACGCCCAGCGCGACCAGCCGCTCGACGTCGCGCTCGAGTGACTCGAGCGTCTGCTCCGGCGCGCCGTAGATCAGGTCGGCCGAGAGCGAGGCGAAGCCGGCGCCGAGACAGGCCTCGAGCCCGCGCAGCGCCTCCTGTGCGCTCTGCGCGCGGCCCAGCCGGCGCAGCACGCGCTCCTCGCCCGACTGCAAGCCGACCGACAGGCGAGTCACTCCCGCGGCGCGCAGCTCGGGCACGCGCGAGACCTCGAGCTGGCCCGGGTTCAGCTCGACCGTGAT
>DATKAO010000010.1 GCA_035498015.1 Myxococcota bacterium | reverse complement strand
GTCGTCGAGTTCGTGCAGAAGTTCGGAGTCACCGACCTCGTGGGCTGGGCCGCCCCGCCCGGAATCCTGCCGGAGCGCACCCACGGGAACCTGGAGCGCTTCGCGCGTGAAGTGATTCCGCGCGTGCGCGCGCGCTTCGCGACCAAGTAGGGCCGACTCACAGCCAGGGCGCGACCAGACGCGCCAGCCACTCCTTGGCGCGCGGCTCGATCCCGCGCTGGTGCCAGCCGACGGGATCGACGATCGTGGCTTGCTGCAGGTCCTGTTCGAACAGCGCCGTCGCGAGCGGCCGAAGTCCTCGCCGAGCACGATCGTGTTGAGCTCGTCGTTGTAGAGCAGGCTGCGCAAGTCCAGGTTCGAGGAGCCGACGGTCGACCACACGTCGTCGATGACGGCGGTCTTCGCGTGCAGGAACGCGCCGTGCACTTCGCGGATGTGCACGCCGGCGTCGAGCAGCTCGGTGTAGTAGGAGCGGCCGGCCTCGAGCACCACCCAGGAGTCACTGAACCCCGGCAGCACGAGCTCCACGTCCACACCGCGGCGCGCCGCACTCTCGAGCGCGTGCCGGATCTTCTCGTCGGGCACGAAGTAGGCCATGGTCACGAACACGTTCTGGCGCGATTCGCGAATCGCCGCGAGCAGGATGAGATACATCCGGCGCTGCTCGTCCGAGCTGCTGCCCACCACCGTCACGAGCTTGTTGCCGGCGGTCAGAGGCTTGGGGAGATACTCGGCGTCGTCGAGCGGAACGCAGCCCTGCTTGCGCCAGCTCTCCAGGAACAGCTCCTGGTACTGCGCGACCGCCGGACCGCGCACCGCGATGTTCGTGTCTCGCCAGCCGGTCTTCAGGTTGGGCGTCTCTTCGCGATGCCCGGCGGAGCCGCTCGAGTACACGTCGCTGATGTTGATCCCGCCGCTGATCGCGACGCGCCCGTCGATGATCATCTGCTTGCGGTGGTCGCGTTGGTTCGGATCGCCGATGCGGCCATGAGTCGGCAGCACGGGATTGAACTCGCACACGTGGACCCCGGCCGCGCGCAGCCGCTCGAAGAACTGCGACGAAGTGCCGAGTGACCCGACGGCGTCGTACAGAAGATTCACCTGCACGCCCTGTGACTGCTTGCGCATCAACAGGCGGCCCAGGCGCTCGCCGACCTGCTCGCCCTCCACGATGTAGCTCTCGAGATTCACGTTCCGGCGCGCCCGCGCGACCTCGCGAAAGATCACCCGGTAGCTGGCGGGCCCGTCGACCAAGAGCTGCACGCGATTGCCGGCTGCCCACGGCTTCTCGCCGATGGCCTGCATGGCGGTGACCTGGCGCTCGAGCAGGGTGGGCTCGTCGGGCCTGTCCTGGCGTTCGAGCAGGGCCACGCTCTGCGCGGGCGAAAGCGGCCCGTCTGCGGTTTGCACGCGCGGCTGCGCCTGACGAGCGGTGACTTCGGGCACGTGCAGGTGGGGGAGGCTCGCGCAGCCGAGCGCCAGCGCGCCCACCAGCGAGCAGAGAGCGAAGCGGATCACGCCAAGATCGGCCGCAAGATGCGGGCCAGCCGGGGCGTCCAACGGCTGGGAAGCTCAAGAGTGAGTTCGACGCAGCATCGCTCCGATGCCGAGCGAGATCGCCACGACCGCAGCGGACAGCACCGCGAGCGTCGTGCGCTCGCCGACGGCGTCCGCGAACGCGGCGACCGGCAGGCCCATCAGCGAGACGCCCGCGAAGGCGAGCATGGAGAGCGAGAACACCCGGCCGAAGTAGGCGGGCTCGGTGTTCTGCACGATCACGGCGGAGTTCAGCGTCTGGAAGCCGCCGAAGCCGATCCCGACCAGAAGCATCGCCGCGACCGCGGCGGAGTAACTCGGGGCGGCGCCCAGGCACAGCAGCCCGGCGGCGAACACGAAGGGCATGGTCAGGAACAGCGGCAACACGCGCACGCCGCCCGCCATGCGCGCGGTGATCAGGCTGATCACCAGCCCGCCGAGCGCGCTCGTGAAGGTGAGTGGCGGCACGCCTGCCTGCGCGCCGCGTTCGAACGCGTGCTCGACCAGGCCCGCGAGCATGGTCACGTAGGAGAAGCCCGCGACGATCACGCACACGAAGAACGAGACCAAGAGCCGCAGCCGTCGGTGCGCCCACACGTACTCCAGACCCTCGACCAGGTCTGCGAACAGGTGACTGTCGCCGGCGTTCGCGCGCACCAGCGACTTCGGCAGCCAGAAGAGTGACAGCGCAGCGATCGCATACAGCGCGCTCATCAGCGCGTACGCGCCCACGGCGCCGAAAGGTGAGTTGAGCAAGAGCCCCGCGATCGCGGGCCCCAGGAGCTGCGAGCCGGTGAGTGGGATCTGGTTCAGCGCCACTGCGTTTCCGCGCAGCTCCGGCACCACGAGCTCCGCGGCCAGCGCCTGGCGTGCGGGGCCGAGGAACGAGACCGCCACGCCGAGCACGAACACGCCCAGCGCCATCGCCAGGATGGTGAGTGAGTGCAGCGCGAGCAGCACCGCGAAGCTGCCGAACACCGCCGCGCCGCAGGTCTGCGACGCCGCGAGCAGCCGGCGCTTGGGCCAGCGGTCCGCCCCCGCGCCGCCGAACGGCGCGAGCACGGCCATCGCGAGCCCCTGCCCCAGCATCACCGCGCCGAAGCCGCGGTTCACGTGCGTGAGCTGGAACGCGACCACGCCGTTCACCACGTTCGACATGAAGAACGGTATGTAAGACGCCCAGGTGCCCGACCACAGCACGCGGAAGTCGCGCGTGCCGAGCGCCGCGAACGTGCCCGCGCGCGCCGGAACGGACGGGGGCAGCTCGTAGCGGTCGCGCATGGCGCAGTATGATGCGCCCCATGGATCCATTCCAAGATCGCGTGGCGGTGATCACGGGCGGGGCGGGCGGCATCGGCGCGGCCATGGCGAAGGCGTTCGCGGAGCGGGGCGCGAAGATCGTGCTGGCCGACCTCGACGAGCCGGCGCTCGCGGGCGCGGTGCGCGAGCTCGAGAAGTCGGGCGCGCAGGTCATCGGGGTACACACCGATGTGTCGAAGCCCGAGAGCGTGGAAGCGCTGGCCGAAGCCACGCTGCGCCGCTTCGGCGCCGCTCACATCGTGTGCAACAACGCCGGCATCGCGACCTTCGGCCCGATCGCGAAGTCCACCCGCAAGGACTGGGAGTTCACCATGAGCGTGAACTTCTGGGGCGTGGTGAACGGCGTGCAGGCCTTCGTGCCGCGGCTGATCGCGCAGAACCAAGGCGGACACGTGATCAACACCGCGTCGATGGCGGGGCTGGTGGGCATGCGCTGGCTCGGCGTGTACTGCGCGTCGAAGTTCGCGGTCGTGGGACTCACGGAGTCACTCTTCGTGGAGCTGCGCGACCACGGCATCGGCGCATCGGTGCTGTGTCCGATGATGGTCGCCACCAACATCAACGCGAACTCGTTGCGCATGCGCCCCGCGGCGCTGCGAAATCCGGCGGGCAGCGACATTGCCCAGACCGGCGGCGGCGCGCCGCCGCTGGTGGGCGGCACGGTCCAGCCGCGCGAGCTCGCGCTGCGCGTGGTGCGCGCGGTCGAGCGGCGCGAGCTCTACATCCTGACCCACCCCGAGCAGCGCGAGATCCTGAAGCGGCGCGCGTCGCGGCTCGATGCGGCGTTCAACGTGTGGGAGCTCGAGTGCAGCTAGCGCGGCTCGCGCTCGCGCTGGCCGCGCTCAGCGCCGCGGCAGTCACTCGATCATCACGTGCTCGGTCACCACGACCGTGAAGCGCGTCGGAAGGTCGAAGAGATTCTTCTCGTCGTCGAGCACGACCTGTACTTCGGGTGACTGCGCCGATTTGCGCATGTCTTCCTCGCTCGCGAACCAGACTTCTGCAAAGCCATCGTAGGGCTGCTCGTCGCCCGAGTCGCCGATGTCGGGCGCCAGGTTGATCACGTAGCGCATGATTCCGGGCACGCGCTTCGCCTTCGAAGCGTGCACCGTGGTCCAGTAACGCCCGAAGTCCGCGCGCGACATGCCGGGCCGGCGCTTGGCACCGAAGATCATCTTGTACGTCATGCGCTCATGGTACCCGCATGAGCCCGAGCGGCGCTCAAGGAGTGCAGCTGGCCTCGCAAGTCGCCTTCCAGCTGTCGCAACCGGTCAGTGCGGCCGAGAGGTTGGCCTTGAAATCGCCCACCAGGGCTTCGTGCTCGGCCGCCGCGGCGGAGTTGCACGCCTTCAGCTCGGCGGAGTTGCTCGCGGTGACTGCGCAGCCCGCCTTCGAGAACTTCAGCTCGGTCCCGGCCCAGGACAGGTCGCACGACAGATCACGCTTCGCGAGGGCGCGGCATTGTGCCGCCGCTGAATCACACAGCTTGATGCACGGCTTGGTGCCCGCGTTTCGGAACCACGTGGTGCCCGGCGGAACCATGTCGTCGGTCGGGGGACCCGCGGGGCACACGTCCATCTTGAACGGGGTGCCGAATGCACCCGCATGGGAATTGCCGGCGAACGCGAGCGGGACCGTCACCACGCAGATGAGAGTCAGCCATGAAGAAGACATACGGCCAGTATAAGCCCGGGGCCGCAGTCACGGTGAGACGAAGAGGCCCGGACGATCCCATTCGGGAGATCGTCCGGGCCGGCGTTCGGGCTAGATCGTGATCGCCCGCGTGCGGATCAGCATGGCCAGGCGCTTGCGCTGCTCGGGCTCGAGGGCCGCGTGCAGCTCGCCCAGCGCGCGCGAGACGGCGGCCTGCACGCTCTTGGCCGACGTCGCGCGGTGGTCGGTTGCGACCGAGGCCGCCGCGGCGTCGAACGTGTCGGCCGCGATCGCGTCCGCGATCGCCGCCGCACTTCTGCGTTGCTCGACCTCGGCCTGCGCGCGCTCGATCTTCAGGCGCTCGAGAATGCGCGCCACCGCGGCGACCTGATCGCCGGTGAGATCGAGCTTCCAGGTCAGGAAGCGCAGCGGGCGGCGCACGCCGAGGCCCGACGAGCCGAACTCGTCGTCGCCGCGGCCCACCGAGAAGTAGAACTCGGCTCCCCGCGACTCCTCGTCGCCGCTGCCGGCGCCGGCCCACGCGTGCGCGGGCGAGAACTCCCAGCAGCCACCGCGGCGCCGGGACCAGTGATGATGTCGGTGCATGTGCAACTCCTCCTCGCGGGGGCATTCGCGCCCCGCGGGGCTCAACGCGCGGGCGTCATGCCTCGCGCAACTAAAGCGTGGCGCCGACACCCGAGCGCGTCAACGCAGCGAAGACACGGCGTTGCTGCACGCGATAAGCTGCACCCATGGAGTTCAATCTCGCCGACCTGTTCGAGCACGCGGCCGACGTCTATCCCGAGCGCGAGTATCTGGTGGCGGAAGGGCAGCGGCGCACGTTCGCGCAGATGGAGGCGCGCGCGAACCGCCTCGCGCACTTCCTGCTCGCGCAGGGGGTCCGGCCCGGCGAGCACGTGGGCATCTACGCCTACAACTCGGTCGAGTGGGTCGAGTCACTCTGGGCGATCTTCAAGATCCGCGCGGTCTGGATCAACATCAACTACCGCTACGTGGAAGACGAGCTGCGCTACCTGTTCGGCAACTCGGACCTGGTGGGGCTGATCTACCAGCGCGAGTTCGCGCCGCGCATCCTGGGCGCGCGCGACGCGCTGCCGGGCCTGCGCTTCTCGCTGGTGATCGAAGACGGCAGCGGCGCCGACGCCTCGAAGCTCGGCTCGTACGACTTCGAGCAGGCGCTGGCCGCCGGCTCTCCCGCGCGCGACTTCGAGAAGCGCTCCGCCGACGACCGCTACATTCTCTACACGGGCGGCACCACCGGCATGCCCAAAGGCGTCGTCTGGCGCCACGAAGACGTGCTCATGACTCTGGGCGGCGGCATCGACGTGCTCACGGGCCAGAAGGCGCAGAAGCCGGAAGACATGGCCGAGCGCGGCCGCGCCGGCACGCAGACCATGTTCCCGATCGCGCCGCTCATGCACGGCGCGACTCAGTGGGGAGTCATGGGCGGCAGCTTCGTGGGCCGGAAGACCGTGCTGATCTCGAAGTTCGATCCCAAGGCCGTGTGGCGCCTGGTCGAGCAGGAGCGCGTGAACGCGATCATGATCACGGGCGACGCCATGGGCCGGCCGCTCGCGGAAGCGCTGCAGGAGCCCGGCGCGAAGTACGACCTGTCTTCGCTGGCCGCGGTCTCGAGCACGGCCGCCGTGTTCTCGCCCAGCGTGAAAGACGAGTTCTTCCGGCTCTTCCCGAACCTGATCATGACCGACGCGGTGGGCTCGTCGGAGGGCGGGGCGAACGGCGTGGCCTTCGTGCAGAAGGGAAACACCGCCATGAAGGGCGGTGGGCCGACGATTCGCAAAGGCGCAGACACGACGGTGCTCGACGAAAATCTCGAGCCCGTGACTCCCGGGAGCGGCGTGATCGGCAAGGTCGCGCGCGGCGGCAACGTGCCGATCGGCTACTACAAGGACCCGGTGAAGTCGGCCGAGGTGTTCGTGGTCGACCGGCGCGGCAAACGCTGGTCGATCCCCGGTGACTTCGCGACCATCGAGGCCGACGGCACCCTCACACTGCTGGGCCGCGGCTCGGTCTCGATCAACTCGGGCGGCGAGAAGATCTTCCCCGAAGAAGTCGAAGCCGCGGTCAAGTCACACCCCGAGTGTTTCGACGCCGTGGTCGTGGGCGTGCCCGACCCGCGCTTCGGCTCGCGCGTGGCTGCGGTGGTCGAGCCGCGCCCCGGCTGCACGCCTACGCTCGAGAGCGTGCAGAGTCACTGTCGGACCAAGATCGCGGGCTACAAGATCCCGCGCGAGCTCCACCTGGTCACGAAGGTCGAACGCTCGCCCTCGGGCAAGCCCGACTACCGCTGGGCGAAGGACGTGGCGACCCGCGCAGCCGGCTGAAACCTGCCGCGGCTCCGTGAAGTCGGAGCTTTGTGGAAGGGTCCAAACCGGTCGAATTGGGCTGTTCCGGCGCGCGCGCGGATGAGGCACGTGGCTTGCTTCGCCGCCCTTGCGTGGTGCTCACGCGGGCCGCAGTCATGGTTCTGGCGCTCTCGCTCGGCGCGTGCGCGAGCATTCAGCGCGCGGAGTGGCAGGTGCTCGCGGCCGATCCCGCGCCCGACGCCGGCTTTCTGCCCAAGCCCGAGCGCATGACTCCCAATCCGGACCGCACGGCGTTCGACCGCATGTGGGTCTCGCACGCGCGCGACTGGAACCGGTTCACCAAGCTCTACGTGGCGCCGGTCGACACGAGTCACGTGGTCGACGACAGCCTGTGGGACAAGCTGAACATCCGCTATCCGGCAGTGCCGCACGACCGCGAACGCCAGGCGCAAGAGCTGCGCGAGCGCGTCGAGGACGCGTTCCGCGACGATCCGCGGAAACGCTTCGAGGTGCTCGACGATCCGAGTGAGGTCGACGCAGATACGGCCGTGCTCGAGCTCGCGCTGGTCGAGCTCGTGCCGAACAAGGCCGTGCTCGGCGCGATCGGGCTGGGCGCGTGGGCCGCGCCGCTCGAGTACGGCATACCCGTGGCCACGCTCACCGCGTTCGTGGCGCGCGGCTCGATCGCCATGGAAGGCGACGTGCGCGACGGGGGCACCGGCAAGGTGATCGCCATGTTCGCCGACCGCGAGACGGGCAAGATGCGCGTGATCGACCTGCGCTCGCTCACCTGGTACGCGAACGCGCACGAGACCATGGACGCCTGGGCCGACGCGCTGGTGCAGATGGCGAACGAACCGCCCGGCTACCAGCCCGCCCACGACTCGCTCTTCACCTTCATGCCGTGGTAGCTTCCCCGCCCATGACTTGCATGGTTCTGCGCCGTGCCCGCGGGACAGCGGGCGCAAAGAGCCGAGCGACGGCGTCGCTTCGGCCAGAACTTCCTTCGACCTGACGTCGCCGAGGCGCTGGTCGCCGGTTGTGACTTCCGCCCGGGAGACCGGGTCGTGGAGATCGGTGCGGGCGCGGGCGCGCTGACGCTGCCGCTCGCCCGCCGCGGGCTCGAAGTGACTGCCGTCGAGCGCGACCCGGAATGGGTCGGCAGGCTGCGCGAGCTTTTGCGCGGCTGGGCGGGATCGGTGCGCGTGGTCGAGGCCGACTTCCTGCGCTGGCGCTGGCCCGATGCGCCGTTCCGCGTGATCGGCTCGCTGCCGTTCGGAGTCACTACCGAGATCCTGCGCCGGCTGTTCGACGACCCGCGCACGCCGCTCGTGCGCGCGGATCTCGTGCTGCAGTGGGAGGTTGCGCGCAAGCGCGCCGAGTCACCGCCCGCGACCCTGCTCTCGGCAACCTGGGCGCCGTGGTGGCGCTTCCGGCTCGGCCGGCGCATTCCCGCGCACGCCTTCCGGCCCGAGCCCAGGATCGACGCCGGCCTGCTCACGGTGACTCGCCGGGACCCGGCGCTGCTGCCGCTGGGGGCGGTGCGCGCCTACGGCAAGTTCCTGCGCAAGCAGTGGCCGTTCCGCGAGTGACCCTAGGGGGCACTCTCCCAGGCTTCGGGGTTGGGCCGTGCCATCTCCTGGCGGAAGCGGTCGAAGGTCCAGGGCCAGCTCGCCGGCACGCCGCGGTCGTCGAGATACCAGCTCTTGCAGCCGGTGCTCCAGATGGCGCCCTTCGCGGCCTGCGTGCGCGCCGCCTCGAACGCCTCGGCCACGTCGGCCGACGGCGCCAGCGCGCCGCCCGGGCGCAAGCGCCCCACAAGCTGCAGGATGTAAGTCATCTGCAGCTCGGCCACCTCGATCAGCGAGAAGTTGCCGACCGGCCCGTTCGGGCCGTTCAGCATGAACAGGTTCGGGAAGCCCGGCACCGAGATCGAGAGGTACGCGCTCGGCCGGGCCGCCCACACGTCGTCGAGCGCCCGCCCGCCGCGGCCGAAGATGCGCGTGGGCCGCATGAAGCGGTCGGCGCGGAAGCCGGTCGCGAGCACCAGCACGTCGAGCTCGTGGAGCTTCCCGTCCTTGGTGCGCACGCCCTTGGGCTCGATGCGCTCGATCGCGGAAGTCACGAGCTCGGCGTTGGGCCGCTGGATCGCCTGGTAGAAGTCCGGTGAGATCACGAGCCGCTTGCACGCCGCGCGGTAGCTGGGGCGCAGCTTCTCGCGCAGCACCGGATCGCTCACGTTCGACTCGAGGTTCAGCCGGCACTGCTCTTCGATCATGTGGATCTGCGGCGAGTTGGCGTCGACCACCGCGTTCGAGAACGTCTCGCTGAAGAGCTGCGACATGTTCGTGCGCAGGGTAGTGAGCGAGTTCGGATCGCGCGCGAACTCGCGCCGCTCCTCGTCGCTGTAGGCAGGGTTCACCTGCGCGAGCACCCACTGCGCCGTGCGCTGGAAGAGCGAGAACTTCGCTGCGCGCGAAACGAGCGCCGAGGTGATCTGCACGGCGGTCGAGCCCGTACCGATCACGCCCACGCGCTTGCCGTCGAGCGCCACCGAGTGATTCCAGCGCGCGCTGTGGAACCAGCTCCCTTGGAACGAGTCGAGCCCCGGGAACTCGGGCACGTTGGGGTGGTGCAGCACGCCGGTCGCGGCGATCACCACGTCGGCCACGTCGCGCGCGCCCCCGCGCAGCTCGAGCTGCCAGCGCCCGTCGCGCCAATCCATGCGAGTCACTTCCGAGCCGAAGCGGATCCGCTCGAACACGCCGTACTTGCGCGCCACGCCCTCGAAGTAGGCGTAGATCTCGTTCCCGGGCGAGTAATGGTGACTCCAGCCGGGGTTGGGCTCGAACGAGTAGCTGTACAAGTGAGACGGCACGTCACACGCGATCCCGGGATACGTGTTCTCGCGCCAGGTCCCGCCGAGCTTCTCGGCCTTCTCGAACACCACGAAGTCGTCGTATCCGGCCTCGCGCAGCCGGATGGCCGCGAGAATGCCGGACATGCCGGCGCCCACGATGGCGAAGCGGAGGGGGCGATCGTTCTTCACGTAGACCTCCTAGGGCGAGACGAACTTCGAGCGAACGCCGGATCTCGCTCGCGCCATGGCTCAGAACACGCGCAGCTTCACGGTGCGCTCGATGGGCGCCGTGTCTGCGGGCTCGCCCTTCTCGGCGGCGCGCAGCATGCGCAGCATTTCGGGGCCCATGAGGTCGAGCGGGGTCGAGCGGAACGACTCACCGCCCAGCTCGCGAATGCGGCGAGTCTGCGCGCGCAGGATCTCGACGTCCTGGCCCAGGATCACGTCGAGCTGTTTCTCGATCACGGGACCCATCTCGCCGCGCTTGGCGGGCGGCACGTTCCAGCACGAAACCAGCCAGAAACGCGTGCGAAAGTCGCTCACCGGTGTGTGGGGCAGCGTGTTGATCAGGTGGCGGCCGGTCGAGGTGCGGTATTCGACCTGCGCCAGCGAGGGCAGGAAGAAGCGGTCCCAGTGCTCCGACACGATCGGCCGGCCGTCCGGGTCGTGAGTCGCGCCCGAGAGCGGCGGCTCGCCCACGTATTCCACCTCGATGCCGTTGGGAATGCGCCGGCGCACCGCCTCGATCTCGCGCTCGCCCTTGCCGCGGAAGTCGCCGCGGTGCACGAAGGCGGTGTGGGGCACGTCGAGCGCGTTCTCGAGCGCCGCGTGCAGCGTGCACTCCACGTCGTACTCGCGCACCACCACGAGATACGCGGGGTCGTCGCAGCACGGAATGCGCGGCGGCGCGCCCACGGGCTCGGCAGCCTCGCGCGCCCACAGCCACACGAAGCCGTCCTGCTCACGCACCGCGAACGCCGGAACCGAGCGGCCCGCTTCCGAGTCGCGCTCCACCAGGCCGGGCACGAGCCGGCAGCGGCCCTCACCGTCGAAGCGCCAGCCGTGGTAGGGGCAAGCGAGCCGGCCCTCGCCGTCGACCGCGCCCAGCGAGAGCGGCGCGTTGCGGTGCGCGCAGCGGTCGACCAGCGCGCCCGCTCGCCCGAGTGAGTCGCGAAACAGGACCGTGGGCACGTCGAAGATCGTGCGCGCGATCGGCCGGTCGTGCAGGTCGTCGCTGCGGCACGCCGCATACCAGGCGTCGAGCACGCGCGCGGTCGAGAAGCGGCCCGTCATGGCGCCATCATGCCACGCGTCGCGCGGCGGCGCCCGGGGCGGCTCCGCTCACAGCCGCGGGTCCAACGCGAGCTTCTCGAGCACCGGCTGGACCTGCTTCGAAGCCGCGTCCCAGTGACTCGCCGGGCTCTCCAGCGTGATCAGATAGGACGCGCTCGTGCGCGTATTCACGATGCCCACCACGAACATGTGCACGGGCTCCACGCCGCCTTCGCGGGGCGAGTCGAACTCGCAGGTCTCGGTGGCGAACACGCCCTGCTGGCCCGAAGTCACCTTGGCCGAGTTCTTCGCCGCCATCTCCCGCAGCATCATGCCGAGCTTCCCCGGCGCCGTGCTGTTCCCGACGTAGGCGTTGATCGAGACACCGGTCTCGTAGCCGCTCGTTCCGATCTCCTCCTTCGTCACGAACGCAGCGAACACGCCTTCGCCGCGCTCCGACTTGAAGAACCAGCCGGTCGGCACCAGCACCGCGGCGTGCAGCTCGTTGATCTCGCGCCAGGTGTAGCCGGCGGGCGGCGGCGGGAGCTTGCGGCTGCCGCCTGCCGAGCCCGGGGTGCGAGACAGGTACTCCGATCCCATGGTGTCGAGGTCGTCGAGTGAGTTGATGGGCGAGTACATCACGTCGTGAATGTCCGACGTGTGCGCGTAGCCGAACAGCTGCTCGCCGATGATGCGCCTCAACATCTTGTCGACGCGCGTGTCGACCAGCGCCGGCGTGGCCTTCTGCCCGGTCTTCGCGTCGTAGACGAGCCGCGCCAGCGAGAGCACCGCCGCGTGCGCGGCGCCGTCGGTCTGCGCGAACACGAACCGCGTGGCGCGCGCGCGCGTGTTGATGTCGAACTCGGTCAACGCAATCACGATCGAGCGCGGCCTCCGGTTCGGGAAGCGCTCACCCACCACGCGGGCGCGCGCGATCACATCCTCGGCCGCGTACTGCTGAGTTCCGGGGAACGGGCTCAAGTCACCGGCGCTCAGGGGCTCGCTGGCGCGAACCTCGATCCCGAGCTGGTCGCTGAGTGACTGCGCAAACGCCGGCGCAATGCCCCC